>JAGRMK010000320.1 GCA_020441345.1 Paracoccaceae bacterium | reverse complement strand
CTGCTGCTGGACGAGGCGACGAGCGCGCTGGACACCCAAACGGAACAGGACATTCAGGACAGTCTGGCCGCGATGGGACAGGGGCGAACGGTGATCACCATTGCGCACCGTCTGTCCACCGTGGTCGATGCCGATCGAATCGTGGTGTTGGAAGCTGGCGAGATCGTCGAGCAGGGCACGCATGACACGTTGCTGGCCCAAGGCGGGCGCTATGCGAAGATGTGGGCGCGCCAGGCGCATGAGCGGGACGCAGAGCCCGTAGAATAACCGCAAGCCGCCGCACCCAGAGGGGCGCGGCGGCGTGAGTCGGGGTGGTGTGTCGGTCTCAGTTGCGCTTGAGCGGGCAGGTCGACAGGCCGAAGATCCGGTAGAGCGGGCACGAACCCACCAGCCCGGTCAAGAGCGGCACGACGCCGATCAGGAAGGCCCAGCGATAGCTGGCGTCGGGAAAGAAGAAAAACCCGGCCAACAGCGCGACGCCAAGAATGACGCGCAGCACGCGGTCAAGGGTGCCTTCGTTGCGTGGAAACATGGATGCCGTCCTTTGTTTGCAGATCCTGTTGGCATCCTAATGCGTCTTGCCACCCCTGTCGGTGATCTGGTCACATCCCGCGCGGGATTTCACAACACTTGAGCCAGTCGAAGCAGCCCCTCGCGGTCCTTCAGGTCGACGTGCCCGCGGTCGGTGGTCAGCAAGCCGCGCTTCGCCAGTGCCTCGAGCCGGCGCGAGACGACCTCGCGCGCGGATCCGATTCGTGCAGCCAGTTCGGCATGGGTCGCCGCGACCGTGCCGTTCTGGTCGAGGTCCAGCAGCGCCTGTGCCAGACGCGCCTCGACTCGGGTAAAGGCGACGCGTTCCAGCAGGGCGGTCATGTCGTGCATCCGCATCGCCAGCGCCCGGAACACGAAGCTGCGAAACGCCTCGGAGCGCGCCATCAGCGCGTGGAACAGCGGCGCCGGGATCAGCACCAGCCGCACCTCGGTCATGCACAGCGCCTCGCCGGAATAGGGTTCGTCGCCCAAGAGCCCCAGCGTGGTCTGGATGCAGCTTTGACCGGGTTCCACGGCATAGAGCAGGATCTCGCGGCCCGTGGGCCCCGTCAGGCTGACATCGACACGCCCATCCAGAACCACCGCGAAGCCCTGAGCGGTTTCACCCGGCGCAAAGAGCCGCGCGCCGCGGGGCAGGGTTTGCACCGGAAGCTGGTCGAGCCGCTCCCGGTCGGAGTCGGACACGCCGGGCAGGGCCGCTTGCGCCCACGCCATCGGACGCGCGCTCTCACCCACGCCCGCGCTTCTCGAACCGTGGCAACATGGCGCTGAAATCCATGCCCTTGCCATCCTCGGCTTCGACGAACCGTTCATAGAGCGCTGCGGCCAGTTGCCCCATCGGCGTGTCGGCATCGGCGCTTTGAGCCGCCTGCTGGCTCAGCCGCAGATCCTTCAGCATCAGTTCCGCCGCGAATCCGGGCTTGTAGCCGTTGTCGGCGGGGCTTTTCGCGCCCACACCCGGCGCCGGCGTATAGGCGTTCATCGTCCAGCTATAGCCCGACGAGGTGCTGACCACGTCGAACATCTTCTGCCGGTCCAGGCCCAGTTTGTCGGCCAGCGCGAAGGCTTCGCAGGTGGCGATCATTGTGACGCCCAGGATCATGTTGTTGCAGATCTTGGCCGATTGGCCCGCGCCCGCCGCGCCGCAATGCACGGCCTTCTGGCCCATGATCTCGAACAGAGGATTCACCGTGGCGAAGCTGGCGTCATCGCCACCGACCATGAAGGTCAGCGTGCCATTGGTGGCGCCGCCCGTGCCGCCGGAAACCGGCGCATCCAGCGCGCCAAGCCCCGCCGCCGCCGCCTGTTCGGCAACGGCGCGGGCGCTGTCCACGTCTACGGTCGAACAATCGCAGAGCACCGCGCCCGGCTTCATCGCCGGGATCACCTGGTCGGCGACGGCACGCAGAATCGCGCCGTTCGGCAGCATGGTGATCACCACATCGGCCCCCTTGGCGGCCTCGGCGGCGCTGGCGGCCAGCGCGATCCCCTCGGGCTTGGCCATCGTGTCGAAACCGGTGACGGAATGCCCGGCGGTGATCAGGTTCAGCGCCATCGGCGCGCCCATGTTTCCCAGTCCGATAAAGGCGATGTTCATGGTTTTGGTCTCCATAAGGGGTGTCAGGTCAGCGCCAGTTCGTCGGCGCCCAGCGGCGCGCGCATCCTCGCAACCTCGGCATCGGTGACGGCGTCAGGGCTGGCGTGTTGCCAGGTAGGGTTGCGGTCCTTGTCGACGATCTGGGCGCGCACGCCTTCCAGAAAATCGCCCTTGTCCATCGCCCGCCAGGTCCAGCGGAATTCCTGCGTCAGGGCCTCGGCCAGCGAGGCCGGAGCAGGGCGCAGCATGGCCAGCGTGCAGGCCATCGACAGCGGGGAATTGCGGCGCATCGCCTTGAGCGCTCGCGCGGCAAGCGGGCTGTCGTCCGCTTCCAGCGCAGCCAGGATTGCGGGGATGTCTTCGCCCTCGAACAGGCTGTCGATGAGAGCGGCGTCTTCCGCCAGCGGCGACACGGGCGGGGCGTGCCGGGGCAGGGTGGTCACGTCGCCGGTCTCGCAAAGCCGCGCCTTAACCGCACCCCAATCGGCCTGGGGGACAAAGGCATCGGCAAAGCCCGCGTGGATCGCGTCGCCCGGCCCCATGCGTGCGGCGGTCAGCCCAAGATAGGGCCCCGATTGCCCCGGTGCGCGACCCAGCAACCAGGTGCCGCCGACATCGGGGATCAGCCCGATGCCGCATTCAGGCATCGCCATCTGCACCGTCTCGCCCACGATCCGGTGGCTGACATGGCACCCATAACCCACGCCACCGCCCATGACGAACCCGTGCAGGAAACTGACGATCGGTTTGGGATAGCGCGACAGCAACAGGTTCATGCGGTATTCGTCGCGCCAGAACTCGCGGCCCATGGCATAGTCGCCCGCGCGCCCCGCCGCCGAGACCTGGGCAATGTCGCCGCCCGAGCAAAACGCCCGGTCGCCCACCGCGTCGAGGATCACCAGCGACACCGCCGGATCGTCGCGCCAGCCTAGCAGCGCCTCTTCGGTCTGCAGACATTGCTGATGCGTCAGCGCGTTCAAGGCTTGCGGCCGGTTCAGCGTCAGACGCCCGGCGCGCCCCTCGGTGCGGATCAGAAGGTCGGTCATCAGCCCCTCTCGGCCAGCAGGCTGCGCGCGGTGATCATGCGCATGATCTCGTNNCGTTGGTGCCTTCGAGGATCTGGTGCACCCGCAGGTCGCGGACGATCTTCTCGATCCCGTAGTCGCTCAGATAGCCGTAGCCGCCGTGTAGTTGCAGGCATTGGTCGGCGACACGGCTGCCTGCCTCGGTGACGAATTTCTTGGCCATCGCGCAGAATTTCGTGGCGTCGGGCGCCTTCTGGTCCAGCTTCCATGCAGCCTGGCGCAGAAAGGTGCGCGCGGCTTGCAACTCGATCTCCATATCCGCCAGCCGGAATTGCAGCGCCTGGAACTGGTCGATGGATTTGCCGAAAGCCTTGCGCTCGCCCATGTAGGTCAGCGTCTGGGTCAGCGCCTGTTGCGCGCCGCCCAGCGAACAGGCCGAGATGTTCAATCGCCCGCCATCCAGCCCGACCATTGCGTATTTGAACCCGTCGCCCTCGGTGCCCACCAGGTTCTCGGCGGGCACGGCGCAATCGTCGAACTGCACCTGCCGCGTGGGTTGCGAGCGCCAACCCATCTTGCTCTCCAACCCGCCATAGCTCAGCCCCGGCGTGCCGTTCTCGACGACCACGGTCGAGATCCCCCGCGCGCCCTCGTCGCCGGTGCGGCACATCACGACATAGGCGTCCGAATACCCGCCGCCCGAGATGAACGCCTTGGTGCCGGTCAGCGCATAGCCCTCGTTGGTGCGTGTGGCGCGCGTTTTCAGCGCCGCCGCGTCGCTGCCCGCGCCCGGTTCGGTCAGGCAATAGGACAGCACGGTCTCCATTCGCGTCGCCGGCTCCAGGAACCGCGCCTTGACCTCCTCCGAGCCGAACTTGTCCAACATCGCCGCACACATGTTGTGGATCGACAGAAAGCTGGCGACCGACGGGCAGGCCATGCTCAGCGCTTCGAAAACCAGCGTCGCATCGAGCCGCGACAGACCCGATCCCCCTGAGTCCTCGGAGACATAGAGCCCGCCGAACCCCAGTTCCGCCAGCTTCGGCCAGAGGGCGCGTGGAATGCTGCCCTCGGCTTCCCACTGGGCGGCGAAGGGGGCGATATGCTCTTGGCCGAACCCATGCGCCATGTCGAAAATGGCGGTCTGTTCCTCGGTCAGTGCGAAATCCATGGCTGTTCTCTCCGGGGCGATAGAATTGAACGCGTGTTTAATTCATCACCGTTTCAGAATTGTTGCAAGCCCTGGCCGCCGCCCTCATCATCTGTCCGAAAATATCCTCAGG
>JAGRMK010000319.1:8336-10241 GCA_020441345.1 Paracoccaceae bacterium | reverse complement strand
TCGACAAGCTCTATTCCCCCGACGGGCCGACCGGGCGTCTGGGTCTGGTCGAGTTTCGCGGGTTCGAGATGCCCCCCAACCCACGCATGAGCCTGGCCCAGCAACTGCTGCTGCGGGCGATTATCGCCCGGATGTGGAAAAGCCCGGTCAAGGGCAAGCTGACGCGCTGGGGCACGACGCTGGCCGATCGGTTCATGCTGCCGCATTTCGTCTGGGAGGATTTTCTCGACGTGCTGACCGATCTGCGCCAGCACGGGTTCGATCTGAACCCTGACTGGTTCAAGGCCCAGGCCGAATTCCGTTTTCCGTTCTGCGGCGAAACCACGGTCGAGGGGGTCACACTGGAACTGCGGCAGGCGTTGGAACCCTGGCACGTGCTGGGTGAAACCGGTGCCATCGGTGGTACGGTGCGCTACACCGACAGTTCTGTCGAACGCTTGCAAGCCAAGCTGACCTGCGCCGATCCGGGGCGGTATACCGTCACCTGCAACCAGCGCCGCTTGCCGATGCAGCCGACCGGCACTTCGGGTGTCAGTGTCGCGGGTGTGCGTTACAAGGCGTGGCAACCGCCCTTGGCGCTGCATCCGGTATTGCCGGTGAACGCGCCGCTGACCTTCGACATCTACGACACCTGGACCGGGCGTGCGCTGGGCGGGTGCCGGTATCACGTCGCGCATCCGGGCGGGCGCAGCTACGACACCTTCCCGATCAACAGTAACGAGGCCGAGGCCCGCCGCCTTGCGCGCTTCGAACCACAGGGCCATACTGCGGGCTTCTATGAACCCGTTCCCGAATCCCCGCATCCCGAGTTTCCGATGACCCTGGACCTGCGGCGCGCACCCGGTCTGTAATGGCACCCTCTGACGACGCACGACCGGCTGACACGGGGCTGTTTCGCGCCTATCGGCCGCTACCCGGCGTGGCCGATGAACTGGCCGATGCCAACGGCGCGATGCGCCCCGCCTGGGCCGGGTTGATCGCGCATCTGTCGGGCCTGTCGCGCGCCGATCTCGATGCCGCTTTCGCGCGCGGAGAGCAGCACCTTGCCGACAGTGGCGTGTTCTTTCGCAACTACGCCGACAAGAGCGGCGCAGCCCGCGACTGGCCGTTCAGCCCGGTGCCGATCATCCTGCCACAATCCGAATGGCGGGGCCTCGAATCCGGCCTGATCCAGCGCGCCGAGCTGCTGGAACGGGTGGTGGCCGATCTTTACGGTGAGAACCGGCTGGTCACTGAGGGGCATTTGCCCGCCCGTCTGATCGCCGAAAGCCCGGAATGGCTGAGGCCGATGGTCGGGGTGACGCCGCGGTCGGGTCATTTCCTGCATTTCGTCGCCTTCGAGATCGGGCGCGGTCCGGACGGGCGATGGTGGGTGCTGTCGGACCGCACCGATGCGCCCTCAGGGGCGGGGTTCGCGCTGGAAAACCGGGTCGCTGCAAGCCGGGTGTTTCCCGATCTCTATCGCGGCGCGAACGTGCACCGGCTGGCCGGGTTCTTTCGCGATTTCCGCGACTCCCTTGGTCGGCTCTGTGCCAGCCCGGGGGCAAGCGCGGGTATCCTGACGCCGGGGCCCTTGACCGATACTTATTACGAACAGGCCTATATCGCGCGCTACCTTGGCCTGTCGCTGCTGGAAGGCGAGGATCTGACGGTCGAGAACGGCAGGCTGATGGTCTCGACGGTGCAGGGCCTGGCGCCGGTCGATGTGCTCTGGCGGCGGATGGACGGAATCTGGGCCGACCCGCTGGAACTGCGCGAGGACAGTCGGCTGGGCACACCCGGCCTGGTTTCGGCGATCCGGCAGGGGCACCTGACGATGGTCAACGCGCTGGGCGTCGGGGTGCTTGAAACACAGGCGCTGATGGCCTTCCTGCCGCGCATCGCTCAGGTGCTGCTGGGGCAGGG
>JAGRMK010000319.1:1929-8261 GCA_020441345.1 Paracoccaceae bacterium | reverse complement strand
ACCGCATGATGATCGGCCCCGCGCTGGCCACCCGGATGCCGTTCGAGACCGGCGCGGTTCATGCCGTGGCCGGGCAGATGCGCGGCGCCGTGGGGGTCGATTTGCAGGACTGGCTGACTCGTGAGGGGGCGGGGCTGGTCGGGCAGGAGTTGGTCACTTTGTCCACCACGCCGGTCTATGACCAGGGCGTGCTGGTGCCGCGGCCGATGAGCCTGCGGGTGTTCCTGGCGCGCACCGAGCAAGGCTGGCAAGCAATGCCGGGTGGCTTCGCACGGGTCGGCGCGGCATCGGATACCCCGGCGATTTCGATGCAGCATGGCGGCGCGGTGGCCGATGTCTGGATCATCGGCGATACGCCCGTCGAGCCGGTGACGTTGCGCCCGCCGCTGGGGGCGGATTTCGTCCGTGCCCATCCTGGCCCGCTGCCCAGTCGTGCCGCCGACAACCTGTTCTGGCTGGGCCGGTATGTCGAACGGACCGAAGGCCTGCTGCGGCTGGTGCGGGCCTATAACGGGCGGCTGGACGAAAGTGGCACCGAACCCTTGCTGGACGCGCTGGGCGCCTATCTGAAAACCTATCAGGTCGATGTTGACGAACCCTTTCCGGCCGGGGTGCGGGCGCCGCTGGCCTCGGCGGTGAACAGCGCCAGCCAGATCCGCGACCGGTTCAGTATCGACGGTTGGGCGGCGCTCAAGGACATGGAGAAATCCATGACCCGGATCGCCACCACCACGCAGGCCGGGCTGGACGCGGCCAGCGTGATGAGCGTCATGCTGCGCAAGATCGCCGGCTTTTCGGGGCTGGTTCATGAGAACATGTATCGCGCGTCGGGCTGGCGGGCGATGACCATCGGGCGCTCGCTGGAACGCGCGGCGATGATGGCCGATCTGCTGGCCACGATTGCCGATCTCGGCGCGCCCGAGGGCGGGTTCGACCTGGCGCTGGAAGTGGGCGACAGCGTGATGGTGCACCGCCAGCGCTATGCGATGTTCACAAGCCGCTGGTCGGTGATCGACCTTCTGGCGCTTGACGAGGGCAACCCGCGCTCGATCCGGTTTCACCTGGACATCATCCATCAATGGATGGGCGATCTGGCGCTGACGCGCCCCGAGAACCAGATGACCGGGTTCGAACGGCAGGTGTTGGCCTTGCGGACCGCCGTCACCCTGCATTCCGTTCAGACCCTCGACAGTGCGGCGTTGCGGGCGTTGAAAGGGCAGATCCTCGACCTGTCCGATGCCCTGAACGCGGTGTTCCGGCAGGAGGGGACCGCATCGTGAATTACCAGATCAAGCTGGTGCTGAGTTACGACTACGCGACACCCGCCGGGCATGGCCACCACGTGCTTTGCTTGCTGCCGATGGATGCAGGCCCCGACCAGAGCCTGCTTTCAGCGACGCTGGAGGTTTCGCCACAGCCAGAAGAGCGGCTGGAGCATCGCGATTTCTTCGGGAACCGGTTCACCGAGATCAAGTTCCGCGCCCCGCATGATACGATTCGCGTAACGATGACCGCGCAGGTCGCGCGCGGCGAAGGAACGGTGCAGCGTGACGGGTCTTTGCCGCTGGCGGATCTTCCGGCCAGGCTGGCCGAGTTGCGCGACCTGGGGGCGCAATCGCCTCTGCACTTCCTCGCGCCTTCTGGCCGGGTACCCCGCGACGCGGCGATGACGCGCTTTGCGCAGGACGCGGTGCAGCCGGGAATGAATGTCGCCGAGGCCGCGCTGGCCGTCGGTCGGGCGTTGCACCGGCACATGCGCTTTGCCCCCGACGCCACCGATGTCACGACGCCGGCGCAAGACGCCTTTGCGCGCCGCGCGGGGGTCTGCCAGGATTTCAGTCATATCCTGATCGCCTGCCTGCGCGGCATCGGAATTCCGGCGGGCTATGTCAGCGGGTTCCTGCGCACCCTGCCGCCGCCCGGCCAGCCCCGGCTGGAAGGGGCGGATGCGATGCATGCCTGGGTGCGGGTGTGGTGCGGCGGGGCCTGTGGCTGGATTGAATTCGACCCGACCAACGACATGCTGGCCGGGGCGGATCATGTCGTCGTGGCGCGTGGCCGCGATTATTCGGATGTCGCGCCGATCAAGGGCGCGCTGCGGCTTTCGGGCGGGCAGACCAGCCAATTGACTGTGGACATGGCGCCGGGTCCGGCATGATCAGGGGTGGCGGATCGGTCGTGCCGTTTGGCGTGGCACCCGACGGCTCACGCATTGACCGCGTGGCATTCGCCAACGGCGGCGCGCTGGCGCGGATCCTGACCTGGGGCGCGACGGCGCAGGGTTTTCGCCCGGCCGGTGTCGCGCTGGAACCGCTACGCCGGCCCGACGCGCCGAACCGCTCTGCCTATCGGTCAATCCTGTCGTTTCCGGGCGAGATCTGTCGCCAGCGGTCGGTGTTCGCGGTGTGGCGGGCCGGTGCCTAACCGGGTTTGGCAACCAGCAGATCGGTTGGCGGGGCCCGCATCAGGTCGCGGGCGTAATTGCCCAGACTGTCCGGTTTTCGCCCCGAATGCGCCCCGATGCAGACCAGATCCGCCGCCAGCTCCTCGCGCCGAAAGGCCAGCACCTGATGCACGCCGCCGGGCACGATCTCGGGCGGTTCGGCCAGTGGCGGCAGGCCGGGCATCGCCAGAAAACCCGCCTTCAGCGTCTCGGCCCGTTTCAGTGCCGCCTCGGTTTCGGTATTGCCGCGCTTGAAGATCGCGCCGATCGGCAATTGCAACGCGTGAATGGCGTGAAACCGCGCCTTGGGCGCAATGCGCGCGGCCATGATCAGCGCCGCCGCCGAGGCCGCCGTGAAATCGGTGGGCGCCAGAACCTGCGCATAGTCGCGGTCGGGCGGCTGATGCGCGACCAGAACCGGACAAGGCGCGGCCAGCACGATCCGCTCCATCGTCGTCAACCGCAACAGATCCAGTGCACCACGCTCGCGGTGCAGACCCAGCACGATCAGCGCCACATCGCCCTCTTGCGCGGCCAGACCCGCCAGCGCGGCATCGGGTGCGCCCTGCAACAGCCGGGGTTCGGCACCATGCGCCTGCGCGATCTCGGTCAGCAGGTCGGCAGGCTTGTCGCGCGCGCGCCCAAGCCCCAGCGCGCCGAACCGGGCCGGCAGGGCGCCGCCCTCGTCAGAGGCGACATGGGCAAGGATCAGCCGCGCGCCCAGGCCGCGCGCCAGGGACGCGCCGCGCCCGGCAACATGCGCCGAGCGTGCAGAAAGGTCGGTGGCGGCGATGACGGTGCAAGACGACATTGTCGGAAACCCCGATCAGGAACGCGTTTCGATATCAGTCCCCGGCCTGTCGCGCAAACGCGAGACAAGAGCGGGCGACAGCGGTGCGCCGGTGTGCAGGCGATGACTGAGGCCCGGAAAGGCCCGTGACAGCGGAGCGGCCAGATCGTCGGGCAGTCGGGTCAGCACCGCCGGACAAACCATCAGGCTTTCGCAGGGGACGCCCTCGGCGTAGATCACCTCATGGGCGTCGAACACCAGCGAGAAATATTCGACAAAGCCACCCGCGCGCCGCAGGATCGTGCGATCATCGACCAGATGGCGCGCCTGCACCAGCAACTCGGCCGCGCCGGCCAGAGCCCGGGCATCGCGTCGATACAGGAACAGGCGGTGGTGCGGGCTGACGGTCAAGGTTCCGGGATTGCCCATTACCCCCGGCAGCACGCTGACCGGCGCAAATCCCCCTTCGGCGCGCAGTCGCACCGCGCCCTTCCAGCGCAGCGCCTGCACCGCATGGTCGCGGGTGATCACCAGATCGCCGGGTTCCAGATCCTCGACCGGGCGTTGCTGGCCGTCGGCCATCGCGATCCGCGTGCCCCGGCAAAATGCCCCGGCAACGATATCCGCCAGCCGGATCGGCCCCGGTGCGATGTCGCAGGCAATCAGGGTATAGACATGTTTGGCCAACAGGGGCGAGAGGGGCAAGGCCACCCGCCCCGCCGCGCCCAGATCCAGCACCAGAACCTCGACCAGATCGCCATCGGGCGCCATCAGCGACAGCCGCCCCAGCAAAGACACCGGGTCGCCCGGTCTGCCCAGCTGCGACCCCGCCGCCAGCCGGCCCGCCGCGTCGCGCCGATCCCCGGGCAGAGGCAAATCTCCGGACGGGGGCAGATCAAGAGCCAGTGTCAGGGGGATCGCGTTTTCCGCCAGGCGATAGTAGTCGCCGCAGATGCTGTCATCGGGCGCGGGCAGCGGGTCGCCAGCATTGGCCCCGGACACCACCCGCAGATCGGCAGCCGCAAAGACCGCCACGGCGTGCACGCTGGGGGTCTTGAGCGATGTGCGGGCGGGTTGAGCGGGCATCGGGGCCTGATTGTGCTGCGCCCGACGCGCGGGCTGGCAGGGCATCTTACGGCTGGGGCGGGGATGGCGTCAATCATTGCCACTGTCCGCGTTGCCGGGCGCAGGCGCGAATGTTACCTGAGGGACAGCAACAGGAGGATGACATGGATCTTGGGATCAAGGGAAAGCGCGCGCTGGTCTGCGCATCGAGCAAGGGGCTGGGTCGGGGTTGCGCCGAGGCGCTGGCCGAAGCGGGCGTCGATCTGGTGCTGAACGCACGCGGAGTCGAGGCGCTCGAGGCAACCGCCGCCGATCTGCGCGCACGTTTTGGCGTTTCCGTGACCGCCGTTGCGGCCGACATCACCAGTGACGAGGGGCGCACCCAGGTGCTGGATGCCGCCGGGCCGGTCGATATCCTTGTGACCAACGCCGGTGGCCCACCGCCGGGGATGTGGACGGATTGGCAGCGCGCGGATTTCATCAAGGCGCTGGATGCAAACATGCTGACGCCGATCGCCTTGATGCAGGCGTTGCTGCCGGCGATGATGGAGCGCGGCTGGGGCCGCGTCGTCAACATTACCAGCCAGGCGGTCAAGGCGCCGCTGGGGGTTCTGGGCCTGTCGAATGCCGCGCGCACCGGGTTGACGGGGTTTGTGGCCGGCACCGCGCGGCAGGTCGCCGCTTCGGGCGTGACGATCAACAACCTGTTGCCGGGCACCCATGCCACCGACCGTGCCGATGCGCTGGACGGGGCGGTTGCGGCCAAGGAGGGGATCACGCTGGAGGCGGCGCGGGCCAGGCGCTTTGCCGCGATTCCAGCAGGCCGCTATGGCACCGCCTCGGAATTCGGCGCGGCCTGTGCGTTCCTGTGCAGCCAGCATGCCGGATTCATGGTTGGCCAGAACGTGTTGCTCGATGGCGGCGCGGTCAACACCACATTGTAAGACATTCACCGGGACGCGGCGCCGGGACAGCGGGGGTTCCACCCCCGCACCCCCGGGAGTATTTGCGGCAAGATGAAGGTGAAGATCGGGTTCTTGGCAGGGAAAGAGGTGCCTGAGCGATGAACATCGTGTTCGACATCGGAAATGTGTTGATCCGCTGGCACCCGGAACGGGCGGTTGCGCATTGCTTTCCCGACCCGGAAGCGGCGCGCGCCTATCTGAATGAGGTCGGGTTTTTCGACTGGAACCATGTGCAGGACGGCGGTCGGCCCTTTGCATTGGGGCTGGCCGCGCTCGAGGCCGCGCATCCGGGGCGAAGCGCACCCCTGGCTGATTACCCGGCGCGGTTCGGGTTGACCATCGACGAACCGATCGCCGGAAGCTGGGCTTTGCTGGACGCGTTGCGCCTGCGCGGTCATCGGCTGTTCGCGATCACCAATTTCGCGGTCGAGACCTGGCCCGAGGCGCTGCGACTTCATCCGCGCCTGGCAGGGGTGTTCGAGGATGTCGTGGTGTCGGGCCATGAGAGGATGTTGAAACCTGCCCCCGAAATCTACGAGCTGCTGCTGTCGCGCAACGGGTTACGGGCGCCCGACTGCCTGTTCATCGACGACAGCCTGCCGAATGTCGAGGGCGCCCGCGCGGTCGGCTTGGCGGCGCATCATTTCACCGGCCCCGCTGCGCTGGAGGCCGACTTGCGCGCGCGTGGTTTGCTGTGACAGGGGCATTGCCGAGCGGTGAGGCGCATGGTCTAGTGCCGTAAAAACACGAAGGCCTGACCATGCCCCATTTTTCTGCCGCCGATGGCGCCCGCATCCATTACACCGACGAGGGCAACGGCATTCCGTTGCTGTGCCTGGCCGGGCTGACCCGGAATGGCAACGACTTCAACTATCTTGCGCCGCATCTGCCGCCGCTGCGCATGATCCGCATGGATTATCGCGGGCGCGGGCAATCGGACTGGACCGGGGCCGAGAGTTATACCGTCGTGCAGGAGGGCGCTGATGCGCTGGCGCTGCTGGACCATCTGGGGCTGGAAAGCGCCGCGATTCTGGGCACCTCGCGCGGGGGGCTGATCGGGATGTATCTG
>JAGRMK010000319.1:0-1875 GCA_020441345.1 Paracoccaceae bacterium | reverse complement strand
CTGGGGCTGGAACGGATCAAGGATTACATCGGGCGCCGTCCGCAGGCGCGCACCCATGCCGCCGCAGCCGTTGCGTTAGAGCATGCGATGGAGGGGTTCGACGTGCCGCCCAGCCGCTGGATGGAGGAAGCGAAAACGCATTTCGTCCAGACCGATCAGGGGCTGGATATCAATTACGATCCGGCGCTGCGCACCGCGTTTCTTGATGCGTTCCAGGGCCCGCCCGCCGATCTCTGGCCGATGTTCGAGGCCTGCACCGGCAAGCCTCTGGCGCTGATCCGGGGCGCGAATTCGGATCTGCTGACGCAAGCGACGGCGGATGAAATGGCCGAGCGCGCGCCGGGGATGATCTATGAAGAGGTGCCCGATCGCGGCCATATCCCGTTTCTGGACGAGCCCGAGGCACTGAGCGCGATCAACCGGTTCCTGGGGTTGCTCATTTGACTTGCCTGTCGATGATCGAGGCCGCCGAGGCGCGGCTCAGGGGCCACGCGCGGCGCACGCCGTTGCTGTCCTCGCCGTTTCTGGACGACATCGCCGGGCGGCCGGTTTTCGTGAAGGCCGAGTGTTTGCAGCACACCGGCTCGTTCAAGTTTCGCGGCGCCTGGAATGCGATCGCGGCGCTGGCGCCGTCCGGGGTGATCGCGTTTTCGTCGGGCAACCACGCACAGGGCGTGGCTCTGTCGGCACGGCTAAGGGGGATCCCCGCCGTGATCGTCATGCCGTCCGACGCCCCGGCGATCAAGATCGAGAACACGCGGGGTCTGGGGGCCGAGGTGATCCTTTATGACCGGGCGACCGAGGATCGCGATGAAATCGGCGACCGGCTGGGGGCAGAGCGGGGCCTGACGCTGATCAAGCCCTTCGACATGGCCGAGGTAATCGCGGGGCAGGGCACGACCGGTTTGGAGATCGCGGACCAGGCGGCGGAACAGGGCGTGACCGAGGCACAGGTGTTCGTGCCCTGTGGCGGTGGCGGGTTGACATCGGGGATTGCCCTGGCGCTGGAGGCGCGCGCGCCGGGTTTCCGGGTGCATCCCTGCGAACCCGAGGGGTTCGACGACGTGGCGCGGTCGCAGGCGGCGGGGACGATTCAGCGCAACGATCGGCTGTCTGGCTCGATCTGCGATGCGATCATCACGCCTCAGCCCGGTTTCCTGACCTGGCCGGTGATTGCCAGGTTGTGCGGGCCGGGGCAGGTGGTCACGGAAGACGAGGCGCTGCGGGCGATGGCGCTGGCGCATGACCGATTGAAGATCGTGCTGGAACCGGGCGGNNNNTGGCGGCGGCGCTGTTCCGGCCGGGGACCGGTGCGGTTGTGGCTGTGGCCTCGGGCGGGAACGTGGATCGCGCGATGATGACCCGCGCGCTGGCGCGTTGAGCCTGCCGGACCTGTCAGACTGGGCCGTGCCGGGTGCAATTTTGGCGGTACGGGCAACCCCCGGTGCGCGGCGCAACGCGGTTGAAGCGGGCGATCCCATTCGGATCTGGGTTACGGCGCCCGCCGACAAGGGGCGCGCGACTGATGCGGTGCGCAGGCTCCTGGCCGAAGCGTTGGGCATTGCGCCGACACGGCTGGTGCTGAAGCGCGGCGCCACGGCTCGCGACAAGCTGTTTCAGGTCGATTGATCGCCCGAGCTGGCCGGTCCCTTGCGTTCACGCAGGCGATAGATGCCTTCGGGCAGGTCCAGCGCGGCGCTGAGTTCGTGCAACTGGCGCATCGAGAAATGTACGAACATGACCTCGTCGGTGTCTGGATCGACCTGGCTGACGGTCACGCCGTCCTCGTGGCTCTCGATCACGATATCTTCGTTCAAGGGTGCGTCACCCTCGTCGATGATCGTGATGATGGTGGCGTCGAATTCGTGCTCGATG
>JAGRMK010000318.1:186-6836 GCA_020441345.1 Paracoccaceae bacterium | reverse complement strand
CGCGCTTGGCTTTCCCAGCCTTGATGTTGCAACGCCGGGGCGCGAAGATGCCTTCGAGCAAGCCCAGCGGCGCCTTGCCGCCCTGCGGATGCAGCAACAGGAATACTTGCGCGCGGGCGACGAATACGCCGAGCAACTGGCGCGCACGGCGGAAAACATCCGCATCCTGGAAGAGGCGCTTGCCGGGGCACGGGATGGCGTCGTCACGTTCGGAACCGAAATCGTCGTGCCTATCGAGCCAACCGTTCGCCTGACCAACGCGCTTTCGGGCGATGCTCCCGAAACCCTCGCCGCCGCCCTGCGCGATGTTGGCGCTGCTGCGGATGAGGCGGGCGACTCGCCGGGCTGGGAGTCGATCAAGAACAACCTCAGGGCACTTCTGATCGACGGCCAGTCATGGGGCGATACATGGCGCAACATCTTTGGCGCAGCGATGGACCGGGTTTTTGATCTGGCGTTTTCCCCGGCCTGGGATGCGCTGTTCGAGAACCTTTCGGCCTATCTCAACATGGTTTCGGGCATCGGGTCGGAATCCGGCGGCGGCGGCCTTCTGGGTGGCCTCTTTTCCGGCGCTGTGGGGTGGATCGGGAACATTCTGGGCCTCGATACCGGCGGCGACGTGACCGTGAGCGGCAGGGCTGGCATTGACCGCAACATGACCATCCTGCGCACCTCGGACAACGAGCGGGTGAGCGTCCGGCGGCAGGGCGATGCGACGGCGCGGCCCGTCACGGTCAATATCTACACCCAAGACCTGCGCTCCTTCCAAGGCAGTCAGGCGCAGATTGCCGGGCAGATGCGCCGGGCGCTGGCCGCCGCAGACAGAGCGGCTTAGGTGTTGTGCTGGCCGGATGCTTGTTGCACCTGGCCAGACATACCGAACGAAAACAAGTATTTCTGCAACACAACGCAACCTATAGTAATAATTACACCATGCCCATTGTTTCTTAATTGGCGTGGAGGTAACTTTCGCTATGTCAGTCGACGCACTCTATTTTCCAGCCGACAGGGCGCTTGTGGCGATGGGGAACACGTCCCGCCGCTGGGAAAGCCATTACGATTCAAAAAAGGTCTATGCCCCTGATGATGAGGATCCCGTGCGCTCTCAAGGGGCGGGTCGCGGGAGGCTGCGCCAGCTTTCGCTTGCGACAATCGCACAGGGGCGCATTGCCTTTTCGCTTATCGACTGCGGCGTCGAGGTGCGTGAGGCATATCGTGTTGGCGCCCAATTTGTCTATTTGGGTGAGATCCGAGGGCCATTTGGTCGTGACACGTCAGCGCCGTTGGACCCGGTTTTGGATCGGATGGCTGGCCGGTTGTTTGCCAAAGGTGATACATATCTCATCTATTCGGTGGGCGCTCTTGAGCCATATGAGAGCCGCATAAGCATTATCTCTGACTCTGACCCAGCATTCGGTGCGAAATCAGGTAGAACCACTCTGGGCGCGGTTCTGCACACCGTTGACGGCGATGGTTCTGCACCGCGCATTGTGCTCAACCTTTCGCAGCTTTGCGCACAGATTGCGGCCACGCTTTCCTTGGACTTCACTGCCGCTTTCGTGACGGAGATAGCGTGATGGGTAGCATTGGCGCTTTGGGGATTGAATTGGTTTCGTCTGAGGAACTGGCGGGCCGCCTCGGTTATTCAGGCCCGAACGCGGCGTTTCGCGACTGGTGTGTCTCATTGAGGATCACACCGGTTCCGGGTCGCAGGGGCTTCTTCGATCCCGCCTTAGTGCGGCGGCGGCTGGATGAAGCGCAGGGGCTGACACCTGCGATGGATGGCGCAGACGGAAGCCTTGTGGCCGCCAGGAGGGCGCGCCGTGCCGCGCGGTAATCTTCCATCCGAGGTCCATCGGGTGCGAGCACGGCTCGCCGATGGCTCTGTCTGCTATTACTTCTCACTTCGAGGTCGGAAGGGAACAGGGTTCTGGAAAGACACGCGGCCCTTTCCTAAGGAAGCGGATTTCTTTGCCGCCTACACTGCCGCTATGTCAGCGGCGCAGCCCAAAGTCAGTCGTGACCGAACTGAGGCTCTGATTGACGCCTATCTGGTGTCGGCTGAATTTCTGTCGCTCAAACCCAGGACGCAAGCTGACTATCGAACATGGGCCGCAAGGTTTGCAGCCGAATTCAAAAGCGATCCTGTCGCAATGTTTGAAGAGCCTGCATCGCGCGCCGAAGTCAATGAGTGGCGAATGCAATGGGCACATTCCCCAAAGCAATACGATTACGCCGGAACGGTTGTGACTCGGATACTAAACTGGGCGCGGGAATCAGGCAAAATTACTGAACATCATTGCAGCTTCAAAAAGGTTTACCGCTCTGATCGCTCCGATGTTGTCTGGACACCTGCCCACGTTGAAGCTGTCACGACAAAGGCCCCTGCATGGGTTTCCCGCATCCTAATCACAGCATGCGAAACAGGAATGCGGCCCGGCGATCTTATCCGACTTTCGCGCGCTCACATCGAAGCGACCCCCGGCGGGCGCCGTATTCGCATAAAGACCAATAAGCGGGGGAAATCTGCTTTTGTTCCCGTAAGTCAAGCCATGGCACAGGTGATTGACGCTACGCCCACGGATCGATTATTGATCCTGACCAATGCCAGCGGCGCGGCGCTGACCGGACACCGCGCCTCAGAAGGCGTCCGGCAGTGGCGCGACAAGGCGGGCCTCACGCCTGACAACCTGGGGTATGATCTTCGCCTTTATGACGCTCGTGGAACTGCCGCGACCCGTCTCTTGCGCGCCGGGCTTTCGCTGGCACAGATTGCCGGGTGCATGGGATGGTCTTTGCGCACGGCGGCGGCCATGATCGAGAGATACGCGCAAGTGTCAGGGGGTGAAACGGACAACATTTTGATTCTGCTGCGCGCTGCAACAGAGGGCAAAAAGTGAACGCTATTGTAAAACGGCTTGTAAAATGCGGCCTAGGGTTTTGCCGCTATTTCCATAACTCATTGAAAAACCTTGGAGGTGGGTACCGGAATCGAACCGGTCTTCACGGATTTGCAATCCGGTGCGTAACCTCTCCGCCAACCCACCGTTGCCAAGGTTGGACTTGATTTAGCCGCTCGGGCCGGACGGCGCAAGAGGCGAGTCACATGGTCAGGGTGCGGTTCAGGAACGCCAGCCAGTTCGCTCGGCAGAGTTTGTCGATCAGCGCAGCGCCATAGCCGTGCCGCTCCATCGCCGTGACAAGAGCGGGCAAGCCGGCGCAGGACTCAAGCCCGTCGGGCATAGGGGCACCGTCGAAATCCGAACCCAGCCCGACGCAATCCTCACCGGCGCTCGCAAGCAACGCGTCAAGCTGGCGCAGACAATCGTCCAGCGTGGCCCGACCGCTCGCCCAGCCCTGGGGCGAGAGGAAAACGGTCGCATAGTTGAGCCCCACCATGCCACCGGTTTCGCCGATCGCGCGCAGTTGCTGCACCGTCAGGTTGCGGGTCGTCGGGCAAAGATCAAAGGCGTTGGAATGCGTGGCGACCAGCGGCAGGCCCATTTCGGCGATGTCGAAAAACCCTTTCATCGTCAGATGACTGGTATCGACCACCATGCCCAGCGCGTGACAGCGCGCAACCAGCCGCCGCCCATCTGCCGTCAGGCCGGGGCCGGTATCGCCGTCGCGATCGATGCCAAAGGGCACCCCCTCGCCCCAGATCGTCGAGCGCGACCAGACCGGCCCCAGCGACCGCAGGCCAAGCGCGTGCAAGGCCTCCAGGACCAGGAGCTCCGGGTCGATGCACTCAGCGCCTTCAAGATGTAACAGTGCAGCAATTCCGCCCGCGCCCATCGCCGTTTCGATCTGCGGGACAGTGGTGCAAAGCGTCACTTGCCCGGCCTCGTGCAGCCGCCGCGCGATACCCACCTGTGCCATCACCGATTGCAGGGCTGGCGCCTGCTGCAGGGGGGCGGCAAGCGGCATGCTGCCACCCTTGAACCCGGTGAAATCATAGGTCGTGCGGGATTGCGGCGAATAGAGCGCGAAGAACCCGCCACCAAAGCCACCCTTGGCCGCGCCGCGCGCGTTGATCTGGCCGCCGTCCCCGGAAAAACATGCAACCGGATCGCCGCCTGTGCACCACAAGCGGCTGAGAACGTCGTTATGTCCGTCGAAAATCAGTTGCATGGTCATCCCTTGTCAAGGCAGGCGCACGGCCTGACTGTTCTGCCTGCGGAATGCGTTCGGCGGGCATACAAAACTGCCATCGGTGCAGCGTTGGTTGATGTCGAAAACCGTCGGCCCTTCAGCCCGGAGAACGATCCGGGAACCACGCCCGAAAAGCGTATCGGACGGATCGGCGCCAGGCACCGAGGCCACGGAGACCGCCGTTTCGCGCGGCATGGCACCGCAGGAAAAGCCGATCACACCTGGAATTGCCGCCGATGCGAGGAAGATGCCCTGATCGCCGCCCTGATGAGGCGGCCACCCGGCGCCGCTGCCCGGTGCCGTCGGGCATGATGTCACAAGAAATGCCGCTTGGGCCGTCCTGCGCATGCTCCGCCCCCTGTCTGGCCTGTGGATAGGGCAGCGTGTCACAGCCCCATGCCCCGCTCAACTGCGAAACCGACAGTGGCGATACACAAAGGCCCCGGACTTGCCGGGGCCTTTCCCGCGGGTCCGTGCCTTGGGTTACATATGGATCGCGCCGTCACCGCAGGCCAGCGCAGCCTCGCGCACCGCCTCGGAATAGGTCGGGTGCGCATGGCAGGTCAGCGCCAGATCCTGCGCCGAAGCGCCGAATTCCATCGCCACGCAGACCTCGTGAATCAGGTCGCCGGCCCCTGGGCCGATGATGTGGCAACCCAGGATGCGGTCGGTTTCCTTGTCTGCCAGCAGTTTCACGAAGCCGTCGGCCTGAAACACGGCCTTGGCGCGGGCGTTGCCCATGAAGCTGAACTTTCCGACCTTGTAGGGGCGACCGGACTCCTTGATCTGCTCTTCGGTCTGGCCGACGCTGGCCACCTCGGGCGCGGTATAAATCACGCCGGGGATCACGTCATAGTTCACGTGCCCATGCTTGCCTGCGATGACCTCGGCAACTGCCATGCCCTCATCCTCGGCCTTATGGGCCAGCATCGGGCCGACGATGGCGTCGCCGATGGCATAAATCCCCGGAACGCTGGTGGCGAACTGGGCGTCGGTCTTGATCTGGCCGCGAGGCAGCAACTCGATGCCGGCAGCCTCCAGCCCCAGACCGTCGGTAAAGGGCTTGCGACCCGTGGCCACCAGAACTGTGTCGGCCTTGATCTCGTGTTCGCTGTCGTCCTTGCGCAAGGCGTAAGTGACCGAAGCCCCCTTGCCGTCGCGGGAAGCACCCTTGACGGCGGCGCCGAGGACGAATTTGATCCCCTGCTTGGTAAGGATCTTCTGAAACGCCTTGGCGACCTCGGCATCCATGCCGGGGGTGATCGCGTCCAGGTATTCGATCACCGTCACCTGCGCGCCCAGCCGGGCATAGACAGAGCCCATTTCCAGCCCGATCACGCCCGCACCGATCACGACCATCGACTTGGGCACCTTGCCCAGGGTCAGCGCGCCGGTCGAGGTCACGATGACGTCTTCGTCGACCGCGATCCCCGGCAGCGACGACGGCTCGGATCCGGTGGCGATGACGATGGCCTTTGCGCCATGCATGTCGTCGCCGACCTTGACCTTGCCCGGTGCCGCAATCTGTGCCCAGCCCTTGATCCAGGTGACCTTGTTCTTCTTGAACAGGAACTCGATACCCTTGGTGTTACCGCCGACCACATCGTCCTTGTAGGCTTTCATCGCCTCCCAATCGACCTTGGGCTTGGCGACCTTGAGACCCATTTTTTCGAAATTATGTTCGGCTTCGTGCAACTGGTGGGTCGCATTCAGCAGCGCCTTCGACGGAATGCAACCGACGTTCAGGCAGGTGCCGCCCAACGTCTCGCGACCCTCGACACAGGCCACCTTGAGCCCCAGTTGCGCCGCGCGGATCGCACAGACATAGCCGCCGGGTCCGGCGCCGATCACGATGAGGTCAAAGTCAGCCATTTCGGGTCTCCTGTGGTGGTCGGGGGAAAGGGGGCGCTTCGCCCCCCTCGGCGCGGTGCGCCTCACCCCCAGAGAGTATTTCGGGCAAGATGAAGCCGGTCAGAGCATGGCGGCAATCAACATGGTGAAGGTGGCGAGGAAGCCGACGAACCAGATCAGCGAGCGCCAGGGGTTCCAGCCGAACAGATAGGCGGGGACATAGAGCACGCGGGCAACGAGATAGGCCCAGGCGGCGTTCTGGGTGAGGGTGGTGGATTGATCGGCGAGGGTCACGACGGTGACGGCGATGCCGAACAGGATCAAGCCTTCGAAATGGTTGCTCAGCGCGCGCTGCGCCCGGCCCGCAATGCCGGTCAATTGCCGCGGCGTGTCGCGCGAACTGGCGGCGTAGCGGCTGCCGACCTGCATCTGCGCGAGGACGGAATAGACCGCGAACTGCACCGCTTGCAGCAGGGCGGCGAGGGTGAGGGCGAGGAGTTCGGGGGTCATCGGGTGCTCCCTAGATGCGTGGCGATCACGCACCCTACAAAGGGTGGTGTAGGGTGCGTGATTTCACGCACCGTCAGAGATCCATCAACAGCCGCCGCGGATCTTCCAGTGCTTCCTTGACGCGCACGAGGAAGGTC
>JAGRMK010000318.1:0-175 GCA_020441345.1 Paracoccaceae bacterium | reverse complement strand
TCGACGATGCGGTGGTCATAGGACAGCGCGAGATACATCATCGGGCGGATGACGATCTGGCCATTCACCACGACCGGGCGATCCTGGATCTTGTGCATGCCCAGGATACCCGACTGCGGGGGGTTCAGGATTGGCGAGGACATCAAGGACCCATAGACGCCGCCGTTCGAGATGG
>JAGRMK010000317.1:1535-3114 GCA_020441345.1 Paracoccaceae bacterium | reverse complement strand
CGATGTATCACTTCCTGTCGGGTTTTACCTCGAAGACGCCGGGCACCGAGCGCGGCGTGGTCGAACCCACGCCGACCTTCAGCACCTGCTTTGGCGCCCCCTTCATGCCCCGCCGCCCCGAGGTCTATGGCAAGCTGCTGCAAGCCAAGATCGCGCAATACGGGTCGGAATGCTGGCTGGTGAACACCGGCTGGACCGGCGGCGCCTTTGGCACCGGTTCGCGGATGCCGATCCGGGCAACCCGTGCCCTGCTGACCGCCGCGCTGAATGGCTCGCTGTCGCAAGGAGAGTTCCGCAAGGATCCGAACTTCGGCTTTGACGTGCCCGTCGCCTGCGAAGGTGTGGCCGACATTCTGCTGGACCCGCGCCGCACCTGGTCCGATCCGGCAGCCTATGACGCGCAAGCGAAAAAGCTGGTCGGCATGTTCGCCGACAATTTCGCGCAATACGTCCCGCATATCGACGACGACATCAAAGCCGCCGCGATCGGCTGATCCGATGGCCCGCCACGGATACAAACTTGCCTGCCCCGCCCTTGTGGCGGGGTTTGTGCTGTCTGGGACCGCACAGGCCGATGAGCATGTCATCCTGTCAGCGCGTATTGCCTCATTGACCGCCGGGCTTTTCTGCGCCCCGGAAGACGGGGACAGACGCGCCGCGCCCGATACGATGGCCGGCTGGATCCATGTGCCCGACGCCCCTGTCGCCATGGTCGCCGAAGGTCAGGTCGCGCCTGCGCTGATCGGGCTGGGCTTTGGTGTTCGCTATACGCTGCGTGACGGGGGGGATGCGTTCGTGCGCTATACCGTGACCCATCCGCCGATGCCGCCCACCGGAATAACGACACAAAGCTGGGAAAGCTTCGTCGCGTCGGGATCGATCGACACGACCTTCTTCCAGTTCGATGTGGAAGAGGAGCTGCAACCGGGCGACTGGGGCTTCGCCGCCAGCATCGACGGCACCGAGATCTTCAATGTCGGCTTCACCGTGCGCCCCGCCGCCGAGCTTCCGGGCCTGCTGGGCCTGTGCCAGGGGGGCGCGCTGTTGTCGCTCAACCAAACAGACCGCGCCGCAGCAAGTTGACCGCGCTCACACTGAGCAAGATCAATGCATAGCGCCGGAATTTCGCCGCATCCAACCGGTCCTGCACCGCATAGCCCAAGAACAGGCCCAACGTCGCAGGAACCAGCATCGCCGCCGACAGCGGCAGCGTCTGGGCATTCAGCACACCGGACTGCACATGCATCACCAGCAACATGACGCCGCCGACCGCGAAGATCACGCTCATCACGCTGACCATCTCGCGTTTTTCGGTGTTCGTCGCCAGCAGATAGACAATCGTTGGCGGACCCCAGACGCCCGAAATCCCGCCATAGAGCCCACCGATCAACCCGGTCACGACCTGCACCGCGCCGCGCCAGTCGCGCGGAATCTCGGGCGTCCAGCCGCTGATCTGCAACAGGCTGAAGATCAGCACCGCCGACCCCAGCAGCAGAAACATCGCCTGTTGCGGCAGAACGACGACAAAAGGCGCGGAAATCACGATACCCACCAAGGTCGCGGCGATGATCCGCCAGAA
>JAGRMK010000317.1:0-1454 GCA_020441345.1 Paracoccaceae bacterium | reverse complement strand
GCCAGCGCCGTCTGCGCAGGCATGAAAGAGGGCAAGAGCGCGATCATGATCAGCGGCAGCGCGAATCCGATCGCGCCCTTGACGAACCCCGCAACCAGCGTGATCCCGAAGGCCAGCACAAAGGCCCAGAGCGGCAGGCCGCCAAAGAAGAAATCCATGTGATACCCCGTGTCCGGCGCCGCAACCTTTTTGACGCGGATGCATGCGTCATAACCTGCAGAAAACCGCGCTGCACCTGCAAAGTTGACGCGACAGATTGCTGCGGCCCCAGCCCCTTGGTTGAATTAATGTTGCGCTGCACCTGCGAAGACGCTATTTGCATCCCCAGCATGAACAGGAGTCGCCAATGCCCCATGACGGTCAGGACCTGCCCCGCCCCGCCCCCTTGATGGACGATCTGCTCGCCCGTGTCGCCGCTGTCGGCGCGCCACTGGACGCGGTATTGGCCACGGCGACGGAACGCGTGCGGGCGATGGTATCGGTCGACGGCAAGGTCAGTGCGGCCCTGCTGGAAGAGCATCAGCGCGCCGCGCATGGCCTGGCCTGGCTGGCGACCTATGTCGAGGCGATCCGCCAGATGCACGCCTGGGCAGACCGGCTGTCGGCCGAGGGCAAGTTCGGTGACATGGAGGCCTTGCTGCTGCAGATCGGCGTCGGCGAATACCTCTGGCAGATCTGGGGCGGCATCCCGATGACCCAGGGCGAGATCCTGCGGTTGCAGGACATCGGCCTGTCGCAAGACGAACAGGCACCGCTGGCCGCGCCCGAAATCATGGCGCTGACCCAGCACGGCAACACGCCGGCCGCCCGCGCGCGGCTGGTCGCCATGATGCGCGAGAACCATGGCCGCGCGACTTTTGGCGCCTCCGGGCTTGATGACGAACTGGAAATGATCCGCGACCAGTTCCGCCGCTTCGCGGACGAGCGCGTGGCGCCCAATGCGCATGACTGGCACCTCAAGGACGAATTGATCCCGATGGAAATCATCGAGGAACTGGCGGAGCTGGGCGTGTTCGGCCTGACCATCCCCGAGGAATTCGGCGGTCTGGGCCTGTCGAAAGCGTCGATGGTCGTCGTGTCCGAGGAACTGAGCCGGGGGTATATCGGCGTGGGGTCGCTGGGCACGCGGTCGGAAATCGCCGCGGAACTGATCCTCTGCGGTGGCACGCCCGAGCAAAAGCAGAACTGGCTGCCGAAACTCTCGTCGGGCGAGATCCTGCCAACGGCGGTGTTCACCGAACCCAATACAGGGTCGGACCTGGGCAGTCTGCGCACACGCGCGGTCAAGGACGGCGACGACTGGTCCGTGACCGGCAACAAGACCTGGATCACCCACGGCGCGCGCACCGATGTGATGACGCTTCTGGCGCGCACCGATCCGAACACCACCGACTACCGTGGCCTGTCGATGTTCCTTGCCGAAAAGACGCCCGGCACGGATGAGGCCCCCTTCC
>JAGRMK010000316.1 GCA_020441345.1 Paracoccaceae bacterium | reverse complement strand
CTACAACCGCCAGTCGCTGGACGGGGTGGTGCGCGAGGGGCTGTTCACCCGCGTCGAGAAGACCTTCGAAGCGTTCGGCTGGCGGGTGATCCGCGTCAAATACGGCGCCCTGCAACGCGCGGCTTTCGAGGAACCGGGCGGTGCAAGGCTGCGCGACTGGATCGACGCCTGCCCGAACCAGCAATATTCCGCGCTGACCTATCAGGGCGGCGCGGTCTGGCGCAAACGTCTGCTGGACGATCTGGGCGATCAGGGCGACGTGACGGCGCTGATCGAGCGGCGCTCGGACGACGACCTCGCCGATCTGATGGAGAACCTGGGCGGCAATTGCGTGCAGACCATGGCCGATGCGTTCGCGGGTGTGACCGACGACCGGCCGACCTGTTTCCTGGCCTATACGATCAAGGGCTGGGGCACGCCGATTGCCGGACACAAGGACAACCACGGCGGGTTGATGACCAAGGCGCAGATGGACGACTGGCAGCGCGACATGGGCGTTCCCGAGGGGCAGGAATGGGAGAAATTCGCCACCGTGCCAGACCCCGCCGCGCTGCAGGCCTTTCTGGATCGGGTGCCGTTCTTTGCCAAGGGCCGCCGCCGGCATGACGACGCGGTGCTGCCGGTGCCAAAGATCGGCCTGAGCAGCGACCGCGAGATCTCGACGCAGATGGCGTTCGGCAAGATCCTGGACGACCTGTCCAAGGGCGACAGCGACCTGGCGGCGCGGATCGTCACCACCTCGCCCGATGTGACGGGCACCACCAACCTCGGCCCCTGGGTGAACCGGCGCAAGCTGTTCGCGCGTACCCCCCAGGCCGATGCGTTTATCGAACATCGCATCCCGTCCACCGCGAAATGGGATTTCGCGCCCGAAGGCCAGCACATCGAACTCGGCATCGCCGAGATGAACCTGTTCCTGCTCCTGGGTGCGGCGGGTCTGTCGCATTCGCTGTTCGGCAAGCGGCTGATCCCGATCGGCACGCTGTATGATCCGTTCGTCGTGCGCGGCCTCGATGCGCTGAACTACGCCTGCTATCAGGATGCGCGATTCATCGTCGTGGGCACGCCGTCGGGGGTGACGCTGGCGCCCGAGGGCGGCGCGCATCAATCCATCGGCACGCCCCTGATCGGCATGAGCCAGGACGGGTTGGCGGCGTTCGAACCGGCCTTTGCCGATGAACTGGCGGTGATCCTGGAATGGACGTTCCACTATCTGCAAAAGGATGCAGGGGGCGACCCGAATGAACGCACCTGGCTGCGCGATGAAACCGGTGGTTCGGTCTATTTGCGGCTGTCCACCAATCCGATCGAGCAACCCGGCAAGCGCGCCGATCCCGATTGGCAACAGGGCGCCATCGACGGCGCCTATTGGCTGCGCAAGCCAGGGCCGAATTGCGAGGTGGTGATCGCCTATCAGGGGGTCGTCGCCCCCGAGGCGATCCGCGCGGCGGGCGCGCTGGCCGAACACCGGCGCGACATCGGCGTGCTGGCGGTGACATCGGCCGACCGGCTGAACGCGGGCTGGACCGCGGCGCAGCGGGCCCGAACGCGGGGGAGCCACGCTGCCCAAAGCCATGTCGAGCGGCTGCTGGCCGACCTGCCGCCGCATTGCGCGCTGGTCACGGTGATCGACGGCCACCCCGCCACATTGGCCTGGCTGGGCGGGGTGCACGGGCATCGCACCATCCCGCTTGGCGTCGAACACTTCGGCCAGACCGGCTCGATTGCCGACCTCTACCACCATTTCGGTATCGACGCCGACAGCATCCTCGCCAGAATCAACGGTCTGACCAAGGGGCGCAAGACGCCGCACGGCTGAGCGCGCGCTCAGAGGTCGCGCAGCCGCAACCCCTCGGGGTCGAACGGCGGCGCGGCAAGGATCCGGGCCCTGTGGTCGCGCCCCAGGATCGCAACCAGCACCTCGGCCCCCGGCACCGCCAGCCCGGCCTTGACATAGGCCAGAGCCAGCGATTTGCCGACGGCATGGCCATAGGCCCCGGAACTGACCTGCCCGGCGGGCAAGCCATCGGGCAGAAACACCGGCTCGCCACCGCTCGCGTCGGCCTCTTTGGCGTCGATCTCCAGCATCACCATGCGGTCACGCGCGGGCCGATCGGCAATCGCCAGCCAGGCATCCTTGTTCAGAAAATCCTTGTCGCGGCACATCAGCCCATCCAGGCCCGATTCATGCGGCCAGTATTCGGGCGAATAGTCCCGTCCCCAGCTTCCATAACCTTTTTCGACCCGCAGGCTCATCAGTGCGCGCGCACCCACAGGCCCCGCGCCCAGCGCGTGCCCGGCTTGCAGCAACGCCGCATAAAGCGCGACCTGATCCCCCTCGGCACAGTGCAATTCCCACCCCAGATCGCCGGTGAACGATACCCGGATCGCCACGCAGGCAACCCCGGCGACGCTGATACGCGCCGAGCGAAAGAACGGAAAACCGGCGTTCGACAGATCCGCATTGGTCAACCGCGCCAAGAGGTCGCGCGCGCGCGGCCCAGCGACATTGAACCCGCAAACCGTCTCGGTCAGGCTTTCGAAGGTGGTTCCAGCGGGCAAGGGCACGGCGCGGAAGAACCGGTCGTGAAACCGCTCTGCCATGCCCGAGCCGACAACCCAGAATTCATCTTCAGCCAGCCGGGTGACGGTGAAATCGCCCGCCACCCCGCCACGCTTGCCGATCAGCGGAGTCAGGCAGGACCGGCCAACGCGGGCCGGCATACGGTTGGCGAAAACCGCGTTCAGCCAATCCTCGGCCCCCTGCCCCTGCACGCGGTATTTCGCGAAATTCGAGATGTCGATGATCCCCGCGGTCTCGCGCAGCATCCGCGCCTCGCGGCCCACGCTATGCCACCAGGGCTGGCGGGTGAACCCGGCGCTGTCGGGGGTCGCGGCGTCGAAATACAAGGGGTGCTCCCAGCCATAGTTGAGCCCGAACACCGCACCCAGCCCCGCCTGCATCGCCATCGCGGGGCGGCTGCGCACCGGGCGCCCGGCGCTGCGTTCCTCGCCCGGAAAATGGATCTTGAACCGGTTGGCGTATTGGTCCTGCACCCGGGCCCTGGTGAAACCCTTGCCCGCCCAGGAGCCGAAGCGCGCCAGATCCCAGCCGAACATGTCGAGGCTCGCCTCGCCCTCGACGATCCATTCGGCGGCCAGTTTCCCCAGCCCGCCGCTCTGCGAGAAGCCGGGGATGATGCCGCAGCAGCAGAAATACCCCTGCAATTCGGGCACCGGGCCGAACAGGGCCGCGCTGTCGGGCGACCAGATCATCGGGCCGTTGATCACCCGCTTGACCCC
>JAGRMK010000315.1 GCA_020441345.1 Paracoccaceae bacterium | reverse complement strand
GCCCGCGCGGCGCTGGAAAGCGTCGGTTTCCAGACGCGCGATCTGGCCGAGGCGATGCGCGCCGACTGGGCGGCCAGCGGCGCCTCTGCAACGCTGGGCGTCCTGCGCGTGGATGGCGGCATGAGCGCCAGCGGTTTCGCGATGCAATTCCTGGCTGACATCCTGGGCGCGCCGGTGGACCGTCCGAAGGTGTTGGAGACGACCGCGCTGGGTGTGGCGTGGCTGGCGGGGCACGCAGCGGGGATCATGCCGGACGCGGGCGGTTTTGCGGCACGCTGGGCGCTGGACACACGGTTCGAACCCACGATGGACGACGCCAGCCGCGGGCAACGGTACGCGGCATGGCAGCGCGCGGTGCAGGCCGCCATTGCCGCCGCCTGAGACCGTCAGGGGCGCCCGATCACCATCACGAAACGTGCCAGCCGTTCTTCGGCCATTCCCCGCACCAGCCTGAGCGATTGCAGCGCCAGCTTGGCGATCATGCTCTTTGCCGTGACCTCGGCCGTGGCGAGCACGCGACATCCTCCGTCAGGCAGATCGTAGAAATCCATCTGCAAGTCGGCCAGCGCCAGGTCGGAGGTGACGGTCATGGCAAAGGTTTCATCCTGCACGGTTTCCTGGACCGTGACGGCGATCTGGCGCGGCTCGTCGTGCCAGGTCAGGGCGCCTTGCCACGCCATCCGTGGTGGCTCGGCGGTGCGCTCCACCTGCGCCCCCAGATCGCGCAACACGGATTCGATCCGCTCGGGGCTTCGATACATCTGCAGAACTGCCGCGCGCGGGCGTCTGAAATCCTTGGCCGCATCAATCTTCACGCGTCCATTCCTTTCCGGGCATCAACCGATTTCGCCAGACAGCCAGCGCATTATCAGCTCATGCGCAATCGCGCCAGAGCGAGGGCGGCGCACGGTCGGGTGCAGTCCGGCGACCACATCGACCATGTCTTCGCGGCTGAGCCAGATCGCGTCCTCCAGCTCGGCGGGATCCAGAGTGATCGCCTCATCCCGCGCTTCGGCCACGAACCCCAGCATCAATGAATTCGGCCAGGCCCAGGGTTGCCCGGCGACATAGCGCACCGCCCCCACAGCAACGCCGGTTTCCTCGCGCACCTCGCGCCGCACGGCGGCTTCCAGCGACTCGCCGGGTTCGACGAACCCCGCCAGAGCCGAATACATCCCCTCGGGCCACCCCGGCGAACGCCCCAGCAGCACCTTGTTGCCGCGCAACACCAGCATGATCACCACGGGATCGGTGCGCGGAAAATGCTGGGCATTGCACGCGGGGCACCGGCGTTGCCAACCGCTCATGGTCATGGCGCTGGGTTGCCCGCAGGACGAGCAGAACCGGTGCGAGCGATGCCAGTTCAGCAAGGCACGCGCGCTCGACGCCATCGCGGCATCGGCAGACGGCAAGGACATCATCAGGCCACGCAATTCGGAAAAGACGTGATCGGTGGGCAAGGACGGATGGTGATAATCGACCGGATCGAAGAATCCGGCCATCGCCGCCTCGTCCAGATACTCCGGCCGCCAGGTCGAGACATCGACCGCAAACCGCGCCACACCCTCGTGCCGGCCGAGAAAAATCCAGGCCTCGGTAGCGTGCGCCAGCACCGGATGATCCGGGACCAGCCATCCTGCCGCCTCCCGACCCTCGCCGGCAACCAGCGGGCGCCCGCGCCACAGCGGCAGAACCCGCGTTGCCGGGTCCGCGATCAGCGCCGAAATCGCCGGGGCGTCGCCGCGCAGCTCGGCGGCGCGGTCGTCCCATTCCGCGGAAAACACGATGTCACGTCGCACGAAATCCCCCTTTTGACCTGCCTTTGCCTTATCGCACCGACTGCGGCAGGGAAACAACGCCCACCGCCACAATTTCCATGCAGTCTGTTGTGTTACAATCAGAAAGTGTATTTAATTGCCCGATGTGGGACAGTGTTTCGTCTTATTTGTGCCTTTGATTACCTGCATCCCCAAAGACGTGCCCTGCGCGTCTGATTTCGGCGAACCCGTCCGGCGGCAATGGGGCAGAAACCGTGAACGTTCGAGGCAGCACGTTGCTCAATACCAACTCCTTTGCTGGCCTGACCGCCGGGCTGCGTGCGTTTCACCTGCGGGTGATCGAAACCACCGACATGCACCTGCACCTGCTGCCCTACGATTATTACGCAGATCGTCCCTGGTCGGGGATCGGGCTGGTCAACGCGGCGCAGCTGATCGAAACCGCGCGCAACGAGGCCCCGAATACGCTGCTGTTCGACAACGGTGATTTTCTGCAAGGCACCCCGATGGGCGACTACGTGGCCCAGGAACGCGGACTGCGCAACGGCGAGGTGCACCCGGCGATCGCGGCGATGAACGCGCTCGACTTCGATGCAATCACGTTGGGCAATCACGAATTCAACTATGGGCTGGATTTCCTGATGCGCGCGCTCGACAGCGCCGCCTTTCCGGTCGTGTCGTCGAACCTGTCCGTCCGGCGGGGCGCGGACCCGCGCCGCGACGAGACACTGGTCAAACCTTATGTGCTGCTCGACCGGATGCTGGCCGATGACCGCGGCGTCAAACAGCCGATCCGCATCGGCGTGATCGGCTTTGCACCGCCGCAGGTCATCGAATGGGACAATCACGCGCTTGACGGCCGGCTGCATGCCCGCGACATCGTCGAGACCGCGCGCGCCTATGTCCCCGAAATGCGCGAGGCCGGGGCCG
>JAGRMK010000314.1 GCA_020441345.1 Paracoccaceae bacterium | reverse complement strand
ACCCCGTAGCCCTTGGCGATGCCGTTCAGGTCGAGGGCGATGGGCGAGGATTTGCGAACACGGGTGCCGTCGAGCGCCAGTGCCGCATCGGCGGGCAGGCGATGCGCGGCCATCGCAGCTCGGATGCGTTCCGACAAGGCGGGGTCGGGCCCGAACCCCCAGGCGGTCACCGCGTCGCCCATCGCGATGTCGAAGGCCCCGCCCGAGGCCCGACCGATCTCAAGCCCCAGGCGCAAGACCTGCCCAAGCCGTTCGGGAACCTCTACCCAGTCCCCCACGGGCGCCGCGTTGAGGCGCATCAGGGCGCTTTTCGGTTTCCAGGTCGACATTTGCGCATCCACCTCATCCACCGCCGCTTGCAGCGCCTTGTGGATCCGGTCCGTATCGAAGCCGGGCCGGGTGAAAAAAAGTGCCGACCAGCGCGTGCCCATGGTCGGGCCGTTCAGCGCATTACGCACCGGTTCAGTAGACGTCTTCGACATAGCGTCCCTCGGATTTCAACAGCGCAGGCGTAAGTCCGCTGGGCGCAAGGATCTCGGCCAGCGCATCGGCCACGCCGGCCGCCATGTCGCGCCCGCCGCAAACCATCACGCGGGCCCCGTCGCGGATCAGCCGTGCGACCTCGGCGGCATCGCCGCGCAGCGCGTCTTGCACGTAACGAGGCCGCGTCCCGCGCGAGGCGGCGGTGATCAGACGGGTCAGGCGGCCGGTGCGCGACCATGCCGGCAGGTCTTCACCATAGAAAAAATCGCTGTCCGGGTGGCGCATGCCGAAAAACAGGTGGACAGGGCGCCGCCGCGCATTGCTCCGCACGATCCCGGCCAGCGGTCCGATCCCGGTTCCGGCGCCGATCAGGATCAGCGGTGCGCGGCCTCGCCCCGGACGAAAGCCGGGATTGCGGCGCAGAAAGGCCGTCACGGTGCCGCCGGGTTCCAGGGCGATCAACCGCGAGGACGCCAGGCCGCCAGGGTGTTTCTTCACCACGATCTCGATAAACCCGTCGCGGCGCGCCGAAGCGAGCGAGTAATGGCGCGGTATCGCGGTGCCCTCGGGCAGGATACCGATCAGGTCGCCGGCCTCGAACCGGGTGAACCCGCGCCCGCGCAAACGCTGGCGGAACGTCGTCCGTGGTAGGGCGAAGCGCAGGATCGCGGCCGGGGCCTGCACATCGGCACCGTAGTCACGGCGCGAAACGAGGGTCAGGGTCTCGGTCGCCGGCAGAACCGACCGATGGGCCAGATGCAGGTCGATCCCCAGCGCCTGACCCAGTGCACAGCCCCAGCGCGCGAAATCCTGGGGCGACTGGCGGTCGATCGTGTCCAAGGGGATCAGTTCGGGCCAGCCCTTTGCCTTGGCTGTCCGGGCGACGGTCCTGGCATAGGCACAAAACGCCGGAAAGCTGCGGTCGCCAAAGCCGAGCACGGCGAGCGGTATTCGTGGCGTCGTGTTGGTGGTGCTCAGCCGTTCCAGAAATCCCTTGGCCGAGGCCGGTGCGGCCCCGTCGCCATGGGTCGCGGCCAGCAAAAGGATCCGCGCGGCGCGGGGATAGCGGTCTGGCGCGAACCCGGACATCGGGCCGACATGGACGCTCTGCCCGGCCTTGGTCAGGGCGGCGTGCAGCGTCGTGGCGAACCCCCAGGTGCTGCCCCCCTCGCTGCCGACCAGAAGGATCGTCTCGGCCTGTCCGGCAGGCTGGTTGCCGCTCAAACGGGGCCGCCCGCGCCGTCCGGCCAGCCAGATCATCACGCCGGTCGTCGCCATCGCCGGGGCGCCCAGCGCCATCACCCCCAGCATAAGGCCGAGAACCGCCGCGCCCTGTCCGGTATGCAGCCTGTAGACGGTTTCTGAAAACCGCTGCCACCCGGTCAGATCGACCCAGCCCAGCAGCGCGCCGGTGCCCTGGTCGAGATATCCGGTTCCCCGGTCGGTCTTCAGCGTGAAGACATCGGTGACATCGCCTGGATAGGGAAAGCTCAGGTCGCGCAATGTGGCAACAGGCGTCTGCCGCAGGGCGGGCATGTGCTCTGGGGCAAAGCCCGTTTCGCCGCTCACCGCCGACGGGACGGTCGGCCGGGCGCCCCCGTCGGGCAACATGTCGAAGGTTGCGGCTGTCATCCAGAGGGCCGTGGCAGACGAGACAACGAGGCCGATCACCGTGATCCGGGCAATTTCGGTGTGCAGGCGACCGGCAAGCGGTCCGCGCAGGCGCGCGAACCAATGCCGCCAGCCGCCGACCCGCCGCGCGACCATCGCCACTCCGGATAATGACAGCATCAGCATCGCCATCGCCCCGGTGGCCATGGCAATGCGCCCCCCATCCCCCAGGAACAGCGAGCGGTGCAGGGTAGTGAACCAGCGAAGCACCTGGTTAGGGTCGGCCGAGGCCACGCCTTGCCCGGTCGCCGGGTCGATCACGGCGGCGCCGGGCGTGCCCTGATCGAACCAATAGGCGGTGATCCGGCCCGAGGGCGCGCGCCGGATCTGCTCGACCCCCGGATAGACCGCCTGGATGCGGTCCACGAGGGTAGCGGCCGACAACCCGGCCTCTGCGCGCGGCGCGGCGAGCCGTTCGGCCGCAGGAAAGACCGACAGCACCGCGCCGCTCAGCGACAGGACAATAACGAGCGCAAGGGCCAACAGACCCGGCCAGCGATGAGATGCACGGATCATGGCCCTCACTCCCTTACATGTCGTAGGCGAAGCTGGCGACGTAACGGCGCCCGCGCGTGCGGAGGCCGGCGCCTTGGGTGGTCAGGGGCACGGCCAGTTCGTTCGGGCTGTCGCGCATGTCCTCGACGGC
>JAGRMK010000313.1 GCA_020441345.1 Paracoccaceae bacterium | reverse complement strand
GGTATCCTGTCCATCGCTTCCAGAAGGCTCGGCCATGGAACCGGGTGGCCCGCAGAGTTTCGTTTCTGGCAATCGCGGCTGGGCAGTCTTCCCTCCAGGACCGACCATTCTTGCGGATCGGGATGATCTGGATCGCATCGCTGGCGGGGATCGCTGCATGGCACCGTCGTGTGTCGCAGGCACCATCGGCCGTCACGGTGCCGATGTTTTCGCCCACAGGGATTTGCTCCGGCAGGTCTGGCAGGACCGGGCTGTCGCCATCTCGGCTTGGTGCAAATTCCACAGCCCGGATGTCGGAGGTGGCGGCATCCATCGCCAGATGAACCTTGCGCCATTGGCGACGGCCCTGAACACCGTGCTTGCGGGCCTGCCATTCTCCGTCACCGAGGAACTTGATCCCGGTGCTGTCCACGAGCAAATTGAGCGGCCCATCGGCGCGCCGATACGGGATCTGGACGGCCAACGTCTTTTGCCGTCGGCACAGCGTCGTGTAGTCAGGCACCGCCCATTCCAGACCCGCCATCTTGAGCAGGCTGGCTACCATCCCGGTCGTCTGCCGGCGCGGCAGCTTGAACAGCACCTTGATCGACAGGCAGAACTGGATCGCCGCGCTCGAAAGGACCGGCGGTCGCCCCGGTCGGCCCTCATGCGGCGCGAGCCAGGTCATGCCCTTGTCCAACCAGATCACCAGCGACCCGCGCTTTCTGAGCGCGGCATTGTAATTCGACCAGTTCGCCGTACGGTAACGGGCGGGTGATGGCTTGCTCGTGCAGACCGTCTAGGTGTTCAGTCCCGGCATCTGGTGGATCGGGTCAAGGATGAATCGATCCGGCTCTGATGTCCAGATTTTGCAGATGTATTCGTAGGGCGTGAGGCCGCTCAGAGTCTTGAGCCTGCGGGCGAAGTTGTAGGCTGCCAAGAAGTCCGCGAGGTGCGTTCGCAGCTGATCGTGGGTTTCATAGTGGAACCGTTTCACGGTCGCCTCCTTGATCGTTCGGTTCATCCGCTCGACTTGCCCATTGGTCCAGGGATGGTTGGGCTTGGTCAGCCGGTGCTCGATGCCGCTCGACCATTGTCCTTGGACCAATGGCGGCCAAGGTCTCGCCCTCGCAGATCATGTCGAAGCGCATCGGCCGAGAGATGATTGTGTTGCGGTTCCGCGGCTGATCGGCGAACTGAATGCCATAGCATGTTGGGAATGATGCGCCACTCAAGGTTTTGGCCGCCTGCGCAGCCTCCCAAATTGCGCAGCAGGTGGCCATAACCGGGTCTCAGGTCTCAATGGTGGTTTTTTGCGAACCACACCACAGAGGAGACCGGCTATGGCCAAGGTTGAACATACTGCGGATGCTTGTGTTTTGGTCGGCATCGACATTTCCAGACACCGGCATGAGGTGCTGATTGACGTCCCGGGCAAGACACGCCTTCGGCGCCTGACGATCACTAACAGCACCGATGACTTCAGGCGGCTGATCGAACGCGGTCGTCCAGGGCCGGGCCTCTTGGCCGATGTGCTCGTCAGCAAGTATGCCGACCATCTGCCGCTTCATAGGCAGAGCCAGATCTTCGACCGTAAGGGGCTCGACCTTGACCGCTCCGCCCTGGCCGTCTGGGTCGGCAAGAGCACCGCTCTGCTGGACCCCCTGGCCGATGCCATCGGTCGGCACGTCCTGTCGGCCGAGGCGATCTTCGCCCCCGCTCGGCAAATTGCTTCGCAATCGCCTGCCGGGCAGCGGATGATACACCCGTCAGCATGCTCGCACCCGGCACCGGCAAAACCCAGACCGCCCGCCTCTGGAGCTAAGCCCGCGACGAGCGTCCATGGGGCGGGTATGCCCCGCCCGCAGCCTGGTATCGGTTCTCCGGCGACCGGGAAGGCCTGCACCCAAGGGACCACCTCGCCCGATACCGGGGCTGGATGCATGCCGATGGCTATGCCGGGTTCGAGGACCTCTACCGATCCGGGGGCATCCGCGAGTTCGCCTGCGTGGCCCATATCCGACGCAAGTTCGTCGACATCCACCGTTCGCAGGGATCACCGATCGCCGACTTCAAGCGTCAAGCGACTGATCCAGAGGATCAATCGTAGCGCAGAAGGCCATCGCCCGGATCCCGCAGCTCTATGCTGTCGAGAAGGAGGCCCGGGGATCGCCGCCTGATCGCCGCGCCGAACTTTGCCGTGCCCATGCCGCCCCGATCTTCGATGATCTGGAGGTCTGGTTGGCCATCCAACTCATCACAATCTCAGGCAAATCCCCGCTCGCGGCCGCCATCCGCATGCCCTGACCCGCATAGCAGCGGGCGCCGCTCTACCTCGACCATGGCGTCCTGGAACTGGACAACAACGCCGCCGAACGCGGCATGCGGGCGCTCGCTCGGAGCGGAAGAACTATCTCTTCGTCGGATCGGAGACCGGCGGCAAGGCCGCCGCCATCGCCTACACCCTGATCGAAACCGCCAAGCTCAACGCCGTCGATCCCCAAGCCTGGCGCGCCGATACACTCGCCCGCCTACCTGACTACAAAATCACCAGGGTAGATGACCTGCTACCGTAGAATTGGCGCGGGTAGCGGTCTGGCCGGACTCTTACTTTCTGTCAGCCTTAGCAACGAGTTGAGCGACCGCGAACTTGGCCGTTCGGTCAATGCCCACAAAGAGATAGAGCTTTCCCTCAGCCGTTTGGACTTCAGCAATATCAATGTGGAAGAAACCAATGGGGTAGCGCTTGAACTTCTGGCGTTTGGGCTTATCGCCCTCGACATCCGGCAGGCGCGAGATGCCATGTCGCTGCAGGCAGCGGTGCAGGGCTGATCGCGTCAAATGCGGGATGGACGGCTGCAGGGCATAGAGACAGTCGTCCAGCGGAAGGAGCGTGTGGCGTCGGAACGCGACGATTGTCGCTTCCTCGGCTTCGGTTAAAACTGTCGACCGCGGTTGCGTCGGTCCGGTCTTCATATCCTCGACCGTCACTCGCTTCCGCCACTTTGCGACAGTCTTGGGGTTGATGCCAAATTCCTTGCTCAGTTGCGCGAGCGAAGCTTGCGATCGCTGTATTGCTGTTCTGACAGCGTGCGTGGTCGTGGCGCTCCCGTGACGAACTTGTCCCATGCTGCTTCCTTCCATTCCTTCGAAAGGATCGAACCATCAAACCATGGGATCAA
>JAGRMK010000312.1 GCA_020441345.1 Paracoccaceae bacterium | reverse complement strand
GCGCGCGACCAGCAGGCGTTGCGGCGCGCGTCGCAGACCTATCGCGCGAATCCGCGGTTCGACACCGAAGTGGCGATCCGAGAGGTCGGCGTGGGCGAGGCCGTGACCTCGTTCCTGGAGAACAAGGGAGTGCCGGGGATGGTCGAGCGCACGCTGATCCGCCCGCCCGCCTCGGCGATGGGCCCCTGCGAGGATGCGGTGCGGCGGCAGGTCATGGCGGGGTCGCCGATGGCCGGGAAATACGATCATTCGGTCGATCGGGATTCGGCGCATGAGATGCTGGCGCGGCGGGCCGAACAGGCCGCGCGCGAGGCCGGGCGGCATGAGGATGACGCGCAGGGGCGCGGACGCGACGGCGCCGACGAGGCGACCGAGCGCTATTCACGCGCGCGGCGCTATCAGCCGCCGGGGAGTATCCGCACGCGCAGCCGCAGCGATGACGAGGAATCCCGCAGCCGGTCACGCAGCACATCGTCGCGCAGCCGCTCGTCGCGGTCGGATTCGGTGGTCGAGGCCTTCACCAAGTCCTTCGCGCGCTCGATTGGCACGCGCGCGGGGCGGGAACTGACGCGCGGTGTGTTGGGAACCTTGTTCCGGGGGCGGTAGTGGCCTCTGGGGGCGCCGTCACACCCCCAGCAGATCCTTGATCGCCGCGAGAGGCGCATCCAGCGCCTGGCCCCGGCTTTCCATGTTCAGGCGAACGACGGGTTCGGTGTTGGAACTGCGCAGGTTGAACCGCCAGTCGCCCATGTCCAGGCTGATACCGTCGGTTTCATCGATGCCTTTTGCCTGCGGCTCAAAGGCGGCGCGGACGCGGGCGATGGCCGCCTTTGGGTCATCCAGGTGAAAATTGATCTCTCCCGACGAGGGAAAGGCCGCGCGGCGCGTGGCGATGAGATCGGCCAGAGACCCTTTGCGGCTGATCAGTTCGGCGAGCACCAGCCAGGGGATCATGCCGCTGTCGCAATGCACGAAATCGCGGAAATAATGATGCGCCGACATCTCGCCGCCATAAACCGCGCCGTGATCGCGCATGGATTGCTTGATGAAGGCATGCCCGGTGCGTGCCTGCACGGCGATGCCGCCGGCGCGGGCGACAACGTCCAGGGTGTTCCAGATCACGCGCGGGTCATGGATGATCTTGGCGCCGGGTTCCTTGGCAAGGAATACATCGGCCAGCAGGCCAACGATGTATTCGCCATCCACGAAGCCGCCGTGCTCGTCGAAAAAGAAGCAGCGGTCGAAATCGCCGTCCCAGGCAACACCCATGTCGGCACCCTCGGCGACCACGGCCTGCGCCGTCGCGGGCCGGTTTTCCGGCAAAAGGGGATTCGGAATGCCGTTGGGGAAACTGCCGTCGGGCAGATGATGCATCCGCACGAAACGCAGGGGCGCGCCCCGGTCGGCCAGTGCGGCGGCGATCGCGTCAAACGTGGGGCCAGCCGCGCCATTGCCCGCGTTCACCAGGATTTTCAGCGGCTTGAGCGTGGCGATATCGACAAATCCAAGCACCGCGTCAACATAGGCAGAGCGCGCCTTAGCGGCGACATCGCGCAACGATCCGCCCGGTTTTGCGGGGCCGAAGGCGTCGGCTTCGGCCAGGGTCTTGATCGTGGAAAGCCCGGTCGCGGCATCGAGCGGCGCGGAGCCCGCCCGCACCATCTTCATGCCGTTGTAATCCATCGGATTGTGCGACGCGGTGACACAGATCCCGCCATCCGCCGCGAAATGGGTGGTGGCGAAATACATCTCTTCCGTTCCTGACAGGCCGAGATCCAGAACCTCGCAACCCTCATCGACCAGCGCTTGCGCGACGGCGGTGGCCAGCGATTCGGACGATGCGCGGATGTCGCGCCCCAGGACCACGCGGCGCGCATTCAGCGCGCGGGCAAAGCCTCGACCGATCCGGGTTGCGATGGCCTCGTCGAGATCGACGCCCAGCCGGCCGCGCACATCGTAGGTCTTGAAGCAGGTCAGGTCAGCCATCAGCCTTTTGCCCCCTGGCCACGGGAATAGACATCTTCGTACCGGATGATGTCGTCTTCGCCCAGATAACTCCCGGTCTGCACCTCGATCAGGACCATCGGCACCTTGCCGGGGTTCTCCATCCGGTGCACAGCGCCCAGCGGGATATAAACCGACTGGTTTTCGGTCACCAGTTTCACCTGATCGTCGATGGTGACCTTGGCCGTGCCTTCGACCACGATCCAGTGTTCGGCGCGGTGGTGGTGGGATTGCAGGCTCAGCGCCGCGCCGGGGTGCACGACAATGCGCTTGACCTGGAACCGGTCGCCGACCACGAGGCTTTCGAACCAGCCCCAGGGGCGATGGTCGCGAGGAAAGGTTTCGGCCTGTGCGGCGCCCTTGGCCTTGAGTGCGGCAACGGCTTTCTTGACATCTTGCGCGCGGTCCTTGTGCGCGATCAGAACGGCGTCGGGCATGGCCACGGCCACGATATCCTGCAACCCGATGCCGACGACTTGCAGGCTCTCGGCTTCGGAGCGCAGCAGCGTGTCGGCACAGTCGATGGCGGTCGCGGGGCCATGCGTGACGACGCCCTTGCCGTCGGGGCCCGAGTCGCGCCAGACCGCGTCCCAGCCGCCCAGATCGGACCAGACGCCACCATAGGGCACAACGCTGAGGTTGGGGGCTTTTTCCATCACCGCATAGTCGATCGAGATGTCGTCGAGCAGCGCCCAGGGGCCCGGTGCCAGTCGGGTGAACCCCAGGTCCAGAGCGGCGTCGTCCACCGCCGCGCGGGCCTGGTCCAGCATGGCCGGTTGCAGCGCGGCAAAGGCGGCAATCAGCGCATCGGCCGAGAACAGGAAGATCCCGGCGTTCCACAGATGGCGGCCACCGTCCAGCATCGTCCGCGCCGTTTCCAGGTCGGGTTTTTCGACAAACCGTGCAAGGGGCTGTGCTACGGGCGCGAAATCTTCAGACGGGTCGGTCGACAGCTCAAGCCATCCATAGCCGGTCTCGGGGCGGTCCGGGCGAATGCCGAACGTCACCAGGTTTCCAGCCGCTGCAGTGGGCGCGGCGGCCTGCACCGCGGCGCGGAACCGCTTTGCATCGGGGATGACGTGATCCGAGGGCGCGATCAGAACCAGGGCCTCGGGGTCGCGCGCCTTCACGGTCAGCGCCGCGGCCAGAATGGCGGGTGCGGTATTGCGGGCCTCGGGCTCAATCAGGATCGCGGCGGGTGACACCTCGACCGCGGCGAGTTGCTCGGTGACGATGAACCGGAAATCGGCACCTGTCACAACCACCGGGGCCGCGAACCCGTCGCCCCGTAGCCGCCGGGCCGAAGCTTGGAACAGGCTTTCGTCGCCGGTCAGCGATGAAAACTGCTTTGGATAGGACTTTCGCGACAAGGGCCAAAGCCGGGTGCCAGAGCCGCCACACAACAGGACTGGATGAATCGTCATGAAAAAAACCTCGCTCGGCGCAGAAAATACTGATTGGTTGACTGCGATATTCGGCCTGAAGTTGCAAGGTGCTTGGCCGGTCTGCCGCCAAATAGGAACAAGACCGGACGCCCCCCGCAGGGCCTTTGCCACCCGTCAGACCCGGCGCATCCCCGTCAGCGGGTCAACGCAGAAAGACGGCAGCTTGCCACCACGCCCGACAAAAGCCGCCGCGGCGTCCAGCGCCTCGCGGATGGTGACATCCATGTCGATATAGCGATAGGTTCCCAGCCGTCCGACAAATGTCACCCCTGTGCAGGTCTCGGCCAGCGCCACGTAATCGGTCAGCAGGGCGCGTTCCTGCGCAAGGCGAAGCGGGTAATAAGGGATGTCACCGGGTTCTGCCGCGCGCACGTATTCGCGATAGCACACCGTCCCTTCGTGGCGTTCCCAGGGCGCGAAATGCTTGTGCTCGGTAACGCGGGTATAGGGCACCTCGGTATCGGAATAATTCATCACCGCGCAGCCCTGGTGGTCGCCGGTTTCGGTGAACCGTTCGAAGTCGAGCGTCCGATAGCCAAGGCGACCAAGGCGGAAATTGAAATACCCGTCCAGCGAGCCAGACCAGAAAACATGCGCGGCGTCTTTCGCCAGGTCCGGCGTGAAGGGCGTGCCAAGCGACAGCTCGATATCGGGATGATCGAGGATCGCCGCCACCATCGGCGTATAGCCCTCTTCCGGCATGCCCTGGAACTGGTGGAAATAGTAGTTGTCGTCATAAGTGAAGCGCACCGGCAGCCGCCTGAGGATCGACGCGGGCAAATGCGACGGTGGGCATCCCCATTGCTTTTCGGTGTATCCCTTCAGAAACGCCTCATAGAGTTCCGGTCCGACGAGGCTCAGCGCCTGGTCCTCGAAGGTTTGCGGGTCGGAGATGGTTCTGTCGGTCAGGGTTTCCAGAAACGCCCGCGCCTCGGCGGGGCGCATCGTCTTGCCGTAGAACTGGTTGATCGTGTGCAAGTTGATCGGCATTGAATAGACCGCGCCGCCGCAGGTTGCCTTGACCTGGTTCTTGAAGTGGCGAAAACGGGCGAAGCGGTTGACGTAGCGCCAGACGGCTTCGTCATCGGTGTGAAAGATATGCGGGCCATAGACATGGACCTGCACGCCGGTTTCCGCATCGCGCTCGGTATGGCAATTGCCGGCGACATGTGCCCGGCTGTCGATGACCCTGACCGCGTATCCCGCCTCGGCCAGGTGCCTTGCGATGACCGCCCCGGACAACCCCGCGCCGACTATCAACACCTGTCCCTGGGTCATTTCCGTATCGTCACTTCTCGTGTTGCCGCCATCCGGCCCGGACGCAGGCGTTACCCCATCGGCTCAGGTTTAGGCTGCCTCGAAAGCAGGAGCAATGCCTGCGCGCGGAGTCATCCCGAGTACCCGCCGGTTTTGTGCCAGGCCCAGGCATCGCGGATCATGATCTTGAGCGAGGACCGCGCGGGTGCCCATCCCAGTTCTACCAGCGCGCGCTTGCTGCCGGAGACCAGACTGACCGCATCGCCCTCGCGGCGAGGGCCAAAGCGGTGCGGCACCGGTTTCCCGGTTGCTGCGCGCGCATGGCCGATTACCTCACGCACGGAAAACCCGACCCCCGAGCCCAGGTTGAACACCCGGCTGCCTTTGCCCGCCAATAGCCATTCCAGGCCCAGGGCATGCGCCTCGGCAAGGTCCAGAACATGCACATAATCGCGCACACAGGTGCCGTCGAAAGTCGGGTAATCGGTGCCATGGATCACCAATTCGGGTCGTTGGCCGTCGATTGCCTCCAGCATAACCGGGATGAGATGCGTTTCCGGCCTGTGGCATTCACCGATTTCGCAGTCCGGGTCAGAACCTGCCACGTTGAAATAGCGAAAGATCACGTGGCGCAATCCGTGGCTGGCACCGAAATCGCGCAGCATGTCCTCGATTGCCTTTTTCGACGAGCCATAAGCGTTCAGAGGCATCTGGGCCGTGTCCTCGGTCAGGATCACGCCGTCCTGTTCGCCATAGGTCGCGCAGGTCGATGAAAACACAAGGTCCAGGCACCCGGCCGCGACCGCCGCCTCGATCAGGGTCAGAGAGCCCAGCACATTGTTGCGCCAGTATTTGCCCGGGTCAGACATCGCCTCGCCGACCAGGCTGAAGGCCGCGAAATGCATCACCGCGACCGGCCGGTAACGGGCAAAAACCGTATCCAGCGCGGCCCGGTCCATCAGGTCGATCTGTTCCAAGGGGCCGAATTTCACCGCCTGTGCCCAACCCGTCGACAGGTTGTCGACCGTGACCGGCACGTAGCCCCGCTGAGCCAGAACCTTGCAGGCATGCGCGCCGATATAGCCTGCGCCGCCGGTGACCAGAACGTGCCGCGCCTCCGCCATGCCTGCTCAGCCCGTCTTGCGGGCCGACGGGTCCGCGCCCGGTCCCGCGGCCACGGCGTCGGACTGATTGAGCCGGTCGCGCATCAGGATCAGGAACCGTTCACGAAATTCCTCGTGGCCAAGCGCGTGATCGACGATGGCCTCCAGATAGCCGAACTTCGACCCGCAGTCGTAGCGTCGCGCAGCCATCGGCAGCGCCCGCACCAGACCTGCGCCGGCCATCTGATCGATGGCGTCGGCGAGCTGGATCTCGCCGCCGGCGCCCGGCCCCAGACGCCGCAGCACGTCGAACACATCGGGGCCAAAGACATAGCGCCCCATCGACGCGATCCGCGAGGGCGCGGTTTCCGCCGTCGGCTTCTCGACCAGACCGGCAACCGTGAGTATGCCATCGGCATCCACCGGACCAGGGCGCACGATGCCGTATTTGCGCACATCCTCTTGCGCGACCTCGATGACCGACAGATAGGTGCCGGGCGCGCGGTCATAAGCCGCAACCAGTTGCGCGGTTGGCAGCAGCGCCCCTTTCATCAGATCATCGGCCAGAAGAACGGCAAAGGGGGCATCTCCGATGGCCGGAGCCGCGCACAGCACCGCGTCGCCCAACCCTTTGGGTTCGGGCTGGCGGATAAAGATGCAATTGACGCCCGGCGGCACGATGTTGCGGACCATGTCGCGCACCTCATGCTGGCCTTTCGCGGCCAACTGCATCTCGAGCTCCAGATTGGCGTCGAAATGGTCGCCGATTGCCCGCTTGGCGCGGCCGGTCACAAAGACCAGATCGGTGATCCCGGCCGCGATCGCCTCTTCGACGGCGTATTGCACGATCGGTTTGTCGATGATCGGCAGCAGCTCTTTCGGCATCGCCTTGGTTGCCGGCAAAAAGCGTGTCCCGAGACCGGCGACTGGAAATACGGCCTTGCGAATGACTGGCATGATTTACCCTCAGTGACTTTCCGACCGTCCAATCAGGGCAGTGCTAGTCCATTTTCCATCAAGGCACAATCATTGCGGCGGTGCAATCAAAGGTTGATTATCCGCCCCGAAACTCGGCCAAAGGAATATTTCCGTATCGGTCACGCGGCCTCGTCCTTTTGCATGCTGATGCTCGTGCGCAGGGCCTGGCGCTTTGTCTCGGCTGCCGCGACGTGGCGTTCGCGAACCGGGCCGTAGCCGCGGATCTGCTCTGGCAAGGCCAGCAACGCGGCGATCCGGGGCCCGGTGCCCGCAGATGTGTCCGCAGAAAGATGAGCAAGCGCGAACTCTATGTCGGCCTCGTAATCGGCCAGAACCCGACGTGCGAGACGAGCTTCGGCGGTGTTGCGGAACGGATCGAGGAGCGTGCCACGCAGGCCGCGCATCCGCGCCATCAGGCCGAAAACCCGCATCATCCAGGGCCCGGCCTGGCCCTTGATGGGTTTTCCGGTCTTGCGGTCGGTGCCGCCAAAAGGCCAGGCGCCCAGATGGAAGGTGAGGGTCAGATCGCCATCGAAGGTGTCCTTCAGCGATTGCCGGAACTCGGGGCGGGTGAACAGCCGCGCGACCTCCCATTCGTCCTTGACTGCGAGCAGCTTGTAATAGCCCTGCGCCACGGCGCGCTGCCCGGCTTCGTCCAATCCGGCGGCCTGAACCCGCGCCATCATCGCGGTGTAGCGGTCGCTCAGTGCAGCGCCCTGATAGGCAATCAGCGCCTGCGCCCGATGCGCGACCAGATCCGCGACGCTTTGCTTGCGGTGGGATGCCAGATCGACCGGCCCTTGCGGCGCGCACATCCGGGCCACGGTCCGCGGCTCGGCATAGGCCAGCCGCCCCAGCGCAAAGGCCTGCCGGTTGCGGTCGATCTGCACGCCGTTCAATTCAATGGCGCGGTCGATGGCTGCCATCGACAGCGGGATTCCCCCCTGTTGCCAGGCCGCACCCATAAGCAGCATGTTGGCAAACACGCGGTCGCCCATCACCTGTTCGGCGATGCGCTGCGCGTCCAGGCCACGCGCCCGATCCCCCAACAGCCGTGTCAGACGGGCCAGTTGCTCGTCGCCGTTCAACCGCCAGTCGGGGTTCTTGGAGAACTCGGCGGTGGGCACGACGGTGGTGTCGGTGACGGCCAGCGCGTCGTCTGTCTTCAGCTTCGACAGGGCCTCATCCCCGGCGGCAACCACGAGATCGCAACCGATCAGGGTGTCGGCCTCGGCGGTGGCGATGCGGGTGGCGCGCATCTGTTCGGGGCTGGCCGCGATCTTGATATGTGAATGCACGGCACCGTATTTTTGCGCCAGCCCGGTGATGTCGAGGTTTGACGCATAATACCCGTCGGCATGGGCGGCGACGGCCAGGGTCTGACCCACTGTCACCACCCCGGCGCCACCGATCCCCGAAACCAGAACCGCCCAGGAACCCGTGATCGGAGCATGCGCGGGTATCGGCAAGTGACTGACATCGATTGCCGCACCCGAGGCCGGTGCCCTGCGCGGCGTAGCCCCCGAGACGGTGACGAAGGAGGGGCAAAACCCCTCGACGCAGGAAAAATCCTTGTTGCACGAGGATTGGTTGATCTGGCGCTTGCGGCCGAAGTCGGTTTCCAGTGGTTCGATGGCCATGCATTGCGAGACGGTGGAACAATCGCCGCAGCCCTCGCAGACGGCGGCATTGATAAAGGCCCGCTTGTCCGGGTCGGCCCATTTGCCGCGTTTGCGCAGCCGCCGCCGCTCGGTCGCGCAGGGTTGATCGTAGATCAGCACCGTCACCTCGGGGATCGCGCGCAGCTCTTTCTGCACCGTCTCCATTTCTGTGCGCGGGTGCACGGTGACGCCCGGACCGAACGACCGGCCCCTGTATTTCTCGGGCGCGTCGGCCACCAGCGCGACGCGCCTGACCCCTTCGGCCAGAACCTGTTCGACCATCATTTCAGGCGAAATCTCGCCGTCATGAGGTTGGCCGCCGGTCATCGATACGAACCCGTTGTGCAGCAGTTTGTAGGTGATCGGTGCCTTGGCCGCGACCGCCGCGCGGATTGCCATCAGCCCAGAGTGAAAATAGGTGCCATCGCCCATATTGGCAAAGACGTGCTTTTCGTCGGTGAACGGGAACTGCCCCAACCATCCGGCGCCCTCGCCGCCCATATGGCTGACTGAGTTGGTTCTCATCGGATCCCGCAGCATCGCCATGGTATGACAGCCGATCCCCGCCAAGGCGCGGCTGCCATCGATCACCTGGGTCGAACGGCCGTGCGGGCAGCCCGCGCAAAACGCCGGTGGGCGCACCGCCCCGCCGCCAGACAAGGACGGGGGTTGATCGGGCTGGTTGGGCAACGCGACGCCACAGGCCGGGTCGGTTTCATTCAGCGCGCGGGCCACGACACGGGTGATCAGGGTAGGGTCGATCTCGCCGATGGCGGGAAAGGCGCAATCGCCAGTCTGCGCGGCATAGAGCGCGCCGCCAAAACTCTTGCCGATCAGGCGCGGGCTGTGCTCCGTGCCATAGAGCAACGCCTTGATCTGATCCTCAAGCAGCGGGCGTTTTTCCTCGACGACGATGATCGTTTCCAGCCCCTGCGCGAACGTGCGGATCACCGCATCGTCCAGCGGCCACACCATGCCCACCTTCAGCACCCGCGTCGGCATCGTGCCAAGCTTGCCGTCGCGATAGCCCATCGTGGCCAGGGCTTGTTCCAGATCCTGCCAGGCCTTGCCCGCGGCAACGATGCCGATCCGCGCGCCGGCGTCGCCGCTGATCCGGTTCAGCCCGTTCGCGCGGGCATAGGTCAGCGCCAACTTCAACCGCACATCGTAAAGCAGGCGCTCCTGCTCCAGGATCGGGGTAAACGGCTTGATTCCAGGATGCGCGCCGGTTTTCGCGGGCAGCGTGATCGCCGGGTTGTCCGGCGACACCAGCACCGATCCGCCCCCTTCGACCACGTCCGTGACCAGCTTCATGCCCACCAGCGCGCCGCTGTAACGGCTCATCGCGATGCCGTGCAGACCGAAGTCCAGCACCTCTTGCGCATTGGCCGGAGCCAGCAGCGGAACACCGGCCGAAACGAAGTTGTAGTCCGAATAACAGGCCACGGTCGAAGATTTCGCGCCGTGATCGTCGCCCACCAGCAACAGCGTACCACCCTTTTCGTTCGTGCCCGCAAGGTTTGCATGGCGGATCGGGTCCATGGATCGATCCATGCCGGGGGCCTTGCCATACCAGATTGAGAACACGCCATCGACGCGGGCGCCGGGGAACAGCCCGACCTGTTGCGCGCCCCATGTGGCGGTCGCGGCCAGATCCTCGTTGACGCCGGGCTGAAAGACGATGCCATGCGCCTTCAGGTCGGTCTCGGCGGCCCACAATTCCATGTCATAGCGCCCGATGGGCGAGCCGCGATAGCCCGAGATATATCCACCCGTATTCAGCCCTGCCGCCTTGTCGCGCCTGGCCTGCTGGATCGGCAGACGGACAAGTGCCTGCATCCCCGTCATATAGACCCAACCCTCGTCCTGGTTGAGGCGGTCGGCGAGGGTCATCTCTAGCCGCTTGGGCGGGGTCTGGATCGTCATGGTGGGTTTCCCGTGTCTGGTGCCATTCAGGAAATCACGGAAATCGGTATCGGCGAAGAAAAAAGATACCGGCCTGGGGGTGCGTGACGCGCGGTTACGGAGCGTCAACCGCCGATGGCGATCCCCTCGCGGCGCGGGTCGGCCCCGCCGGACAGCCCGCTGGACAGCCCGTCGCCCAGCCCGACGGCGTGCAGGCCCGAGTTGAGGTCGCGCAGGCTGATATCGAACCCGAGATCGGCCAGCCCCTGTTGCAAGGCCTCGGCGACGGTGCCCGTTTCCAGATCGAAGGTGCCAAAGCGGTTCACCAGATGCGGCATCGCGACGGCCTGCTGCACGTCCATGCCCCAATCCAGATGCGCGATGATCGCCTGTGCGACATAGCCGATGATGCGGCTGCCCCCCGGCGAGCCGATGACCAGAACTGGCGCTCCGTCGCGCAGCACGATGGTCGGCGCCATCGACGACCGCGGGCGTTTGCCGGGTTCGACCCGGTTGGCGATGGGATAGCCGTCCTGATGCGTGCGAAACGAGAAATCGGTCATTTCATTGTTCAGCAAGAACCCACCCGGCGCCATCAGCCGCGACCCAAAGCCGTTTTCGATGGTCGTCGTCATCGACAGGGCATTGCCATATTGGTCCACGATCGAGATGTGGCTGGTCGATGGCAGCTCGATCGCCATGTCATCGGCCCAGAGCCGGGCGTGATCCCATGGCGGCTCACCGGCTGTGACCTGGCGTAGGGCGTCGTCGCCGCGCAGCAGGTCGGCGCGGCTGGCCAGGTAGTCGGGCGACACAAGGCCCCGCGTCGGAACCGGGACGAAATCGCTGTCGGCGATGTAGCGCCCGCGATCCGCGAAGGCCAGCCGCGAGGCGTCGCCGATCAGGCGCCAGGCCTCAAGGCTGTCGGGGCCGAGCGCGGCCAGGTCGAAAGCCTCCAGCATCCCCAGGATCTGCCCAACGCTTAGCGCGCCCGACGATGGCGGGCCCATGCCGCAGACCTCATGCGCACGGTAGTTGATGCAAACCGGCGCCCGTTCGATCACCCGATAGCGCGCCAGATCGTCGAGGCTCAGCAACCCGGGCCGTCCTTCGGCGGCGCGCACGGTGGCGACGATCCCCTCGGCGATGGGGCCGTGATACAGGGCCCGCGCGCCCTGCGCGGCCATCGCCCGCAGGGTCTGGCCATAGGCCGGGTTGCGCAGCCGTTCCCCGGCGGCAATCGGCGTGCCGCCAGGGAGGAAATAGGCGGCGGTTGCGGCGAAGCGGCCAAGGCGCTCAGCATCGTCGGCGACCAGGTCCGCAAGGCGCGGCGATACGGTGAACCCGCCTTCGGCATGGCCGATGGCGGCGTCAAAGAGATCGCGCCAGTTGGCGCGGCCCCAGCGACGGTGCGCCTCTTCCATCAAGGCGGGAGTGCCCGGCGTGCCCACCGACAACCCGCCGACCACCGCGTCGAAAAAGCCCAGGGGCTCGCCCGCGTCGTTCTGGAACAGACGGGGCGTGGCGGCCAGGGGTGCGGTTTCGCGCCCGTCGAGCGTGGTCAGGCTGCCGGTTTCGGCATCGAACCAGACCAGAAACGCGCCGCCGCCAAGCCCCGAGGATTGCGGCTCGACCAGCCCCAAAACGGCCTGGACGGCGACCATCGCGTCGGCGGCCGTGCCCCCCGCGGCCAGGATATCGGCCCCGGCCTCGACCGCCAGCGGGTTGGCTGCGGCGATCATCCAGGTTTGCGCCTGCACCGGTCGCCCCGCGTCGCGGGTGGCCCGCGCTGCCTGCGCGCGCGGCGACAAAGCGACGCGGCCGGTCTGCGTCGCGCCCTCGGGGGCGACGGTATCGGCGATGTCCTGAGCAGCGGCGGTCTGGCCCAGGGCCAGGGTCGCGATCAGGGCCAGTTGGATAAGACGCATGGGCTTGTTCCTCGTCGATACGATCCCGGGCACCGGCCAGCGGCGGCACCCGTCAAGCCCCGACCTTAGCAGAGAAGGACCGGGATCCAACGCCGCAAGTCGCTTGCGCGGGGCGGAGGTGCGGGGATCAAGCGTTTGGCGGGGTCATCAGGTATTCGGGATCATACCCCAGCGCGCGGCATTCCTCGCCCCGGTATTTCACGAAGGTTGCAATCTGGTCTTCGCGCAGAAAGTTGAAATAGTTCTTTTCTTCCTGTTTCCAGTAAAACTTGCCGTCCTTCGCCGTGCCCTTTCCGGCCCGCGCCAGCATCGTCTCCAGGTCCGCATCGGAAAGCTTCAGCCAATCCTTGAGAAAACCCAGTGTGGCAATTGGATCGTTCAGCAGGTCTTCATAGCGGATACGGGCGATGGGTTTTCCGGTGAAGTCCATCCAGTAGCGATTGTGCGAAAAATAGTCGCCGGTTTCGACCGAGAAACGCGGCGCGATATGCCCGGCGACGACAAAGGTGCTGAAATACAGATCAAACAGGTCGGTTCCGGCGATTGCCTCGACCGAGTCAAACGGGATCGCGGCCGTGTTCGTGACATTGGCGGAAATGAAATTCAGATACGAGGCAAAGACATCCAGCGGATTGCGGCGGATGTGGATGATATGCGTGGATGGCACGTCCTGGCCTTGCCATTTCTGCACGTCCCGTCCGCCGTGATGCTTGAAGAACCGGTAGCCGCGGAATTCCCGGGCCTCGGACAGGCGCGCTTCGTGCAGGTCGGGGATCACCTTGGCCGAGGCGTTCATCGCCGCGGCGATGATCCCCCGCACCCAGGTGTTGCCGGATTTCGGATAGGAATAGACGCCAACCAGAGCCATGATGTGTCCTCGATCTTCTGTGCGTGTCTGCGGTTCGGGCCGGGCTGGCGGAGCACCGGTCAGGGCGCGTAGCCAAAAAGCCCAAGCTGTTCGCTCAGCGCCTCGGTCATCTGGGCGATCGTGTCGGGCTGAAGCTTGCGCTTGTGATCGCCGGGCGTGATCTGGCGCTTGTGGCGATTGATATCTTCGGATTCGACACTGAAGTCGATCTTGTCGCCCAGCGCCGCCCGCAGTTCGGGCGTCAGCGGCTGGCCGATGAACCCTGAGATCCGGTCCAGCCAGGCCGGGGTGTTCAGGACCATGTCCTCGTATTTAAGCAGCAACAGATCTGGGTTGGCTTGTTGCAGGTCGCGCAGGATGGTCATCCGCGTCTTGTAGCTGGCGACCTGGCTGAGCGCGTATTGATCAATGTCCAGTTCTCGCAGCTTGCGTCTGCGCTTCATGAATTCCGCGCGCTGCGTGGGGTCCTTGGGCGGGACATGCGACACCTTGTAGGAAAAATACGCCGAGGTGATGCAGTCGCGCGGATCGCGCACCTGCATGACGATCTTCATCGTTTTCAGAACCGGCATCCGCGACACATAGGGTCCGCGCGCGACGCCGTAATACACCCCGTCGGGCAGCATCTTGTCCTGATACGACACATAGACCTCATCCGCCGGCAGGGGCGATTTAGGAACCCCCAGCGAGATCCGGTCGATCGCGTAGCCTTTTGCCTGCACGAATTCGAGCAGGATCTGGTCGATGATCGTGCTGCCTGCCTTGTGCATCGACACGGCCATGATGCTTTTCATAGGGGGTGCCCTTTCAATCCTGTGCAAGGGGTCTCTTGTGCTTTCGACGCCGAACAGCATGTGCTGGCCTTGCTCATCGAACATACCGGCGCGTTTTGCAACCGTGCGCTGAGCGGGGCGGTGCGGGTCATTCGACCAGGCTTTTGAACAGCGCGAGGTGTTGGCGCAGAACCGACGCCGGGTCATGATGATCGCGGGCAATCAGCTGGCTGCGAAGACCTCTCAGCTTTGCGGCGGCGCCGTGACAATCGTCGAGGATCCACGAAAGGCCGGTGGCGAAATCCTGGCTGTCGCCGTAGCGCGCGATGTATCCGGTGTCGAGGTGCGCGACCAGGTCGGGCACGTTGCCTACCGGGAAGCCGACGACGGGTGTGCCGGACAGCAGGGCCTCGACCACGGTTTGCGGTGCGTTGTCTTCGAGCGAGGGAAAGGCAAAGACATCGGCGGCGGCATAGACCAGCGAGAGTTCGGCAGGGTCGGAAATATAGCCCAGGTTATGACTGGGGATGCCGATGTCGAGATCGGCGGCACCAAAGAACAGCCCTTCGATACCTGCTGCCTCGCCTCGCGTTTTCAGATGTGCCAGCGCCTGTTTCAGCACATGACCGCCCTTGCGCTCGTTTCGAAGGCTGTCGGCACCGAAGGCGATATAGGTGCGATCCAGCGGCAGGCCCAGTTTCAGCCGCGCAATCATCTTGGCGGTTGGCACGAATTTGTCGACCGGCAGGAAATTGGGGATGACATGCACCGGGCGCCCCCCGAGCAGCGAACTGCTGGCCACGCAATTGGCGAGCCATTGCGACGGGCAGACGATGTGCAGGTTCGGGATCTGGTCATAGGCGGCCTTCTTGAGTGCCCAGGCTTCGTGCGCAAGGGTTGCCCCCTCTTCAAGCAAGGGGCAGTCGTCGCATGAATCGCGATATTTCTCGCAGCCTTGGGAATAATGGCAGCCGCCGGTAAAGGCGTTCATGTCGTGCAGGGTCCAGACGACGGGTTTGTCGCCCAGCATTTCGGGCAGGCGCGGATAATCCAGCATGCCCACGACCCAGTGCAGGTGCACGATATCGACCTTGTCCACCGTGCGTTTCAGGTCAATCGCATCGACAAGGCTGTCAGGGCGAGAGAACAACTCTCTCGCCCGCGAGGCGGGTGTGCTGTCACGGGTCAGGGTTGAAGAAGCCATCCAGTGCGCCCAGAGGTCCGCCACCGCACCACTGTGTTGCAGGGTCGAGGCCTCGGGCGTCAGGGGCGCGAAGAACACATGGCTGCCCTTGGTCTTGCGAAAGATGCAGACCGAGAACGCATCTTGCCCGGCATCGCGCAGGGCCTGCATGCAGCGTTGGCTGGCGATCCCCGCGCCACCGCTGTCGGTTGAACTGAGCATCGCGATATGAAGCGCGTTGCGGCGTCGTGCGGGGGCGGTTTCGACCAGATCGAAACGGGCGAAGTTGTGCAGGAAGATGTCGCGCAGGGCAGGGGTGTGGCAATGCTCGGCAACCCGCCCGCCGGCAAAGGCGAAGGTATCGCGAAGGCGGCGATAAAAGGTTTCGGCCTCGTCGGTGGACAGGGTCCGGTCGAGTTCGGTGAAGAACGGTGGGTTCCAGTAGTCGAACAGGATATGATTGGCCTGTTCGGTCGCCCCGGCAATGTCCAGCACGCCCCAGGCCCGCTTGCGCCAGTCCAGTTCGTGCAGACATTTTTGATAGCTCACGGTGTTCATCAGGCTCGTCGCGCTGTCTTGATAGACATAGACGATGTCGGGGATCACCGAGATTGTCCGGGCGCAGGCATGGGCGCGGATCAGGAACAGACTGTCTTCGCCCATCCGCAGCCCCTCGGGGTACAGGACGGTTTCGACGAAGCTGCGATCATACAGGCAGGCCCAATGTCCTTCGGTGGTTTCCAGCAGCTCCGGCATCTGCGCAAAGGTGGTGGATTCGACGGTGCGACCGCCGAATCCGCATGGCGACTTGATCGTGCTGATTTCTTCGCCATGGATGCGGCGATTGACGCGGAATGCCCCGCGCACCATGTCGCTGCCGTTGCGCCGGGCGACATCCAGCAGGCGCAGCAGCGCCCCTGGGGGCAGCATGTCGTCGGCATCGAGAAAGAACACGTAATCCCCGCTGGCCGCCCGGATCCCCCGGTTGCGCGACCCGCCGGGCCCCAGATTGATCGGGTTGTCAATCAGCCGCACGCGCGTATCTCGTGCAGCGATTCGGGCGATGCGATCCACCGAATCGTCGGTGCTGCAGTCGTTGACGCAGATCACCTCGATATCCCGCAGGCTCTGGCTCAGCGCCGAATGCACCGTCGCGTCGATATGCGCCGCCGCGTTGTGAACCGGGATGATCACGCTGATGCGTGGAAACAGGTCGCGCGCCCCCGCGGCGATGTCATCGACGGGTGCCCCGGACCAGACGCCGCCCCACAGGCGCCCGAAATCGCGCAGCAGATCGCGCACCGCCAGCACGAAATCGGGCTGATCCAGATGCGCCCTGGCGGCGGCGATGAAATCGGCGGGCCGCGCGGTGGAATGATCGCCCAGTGTTTGCACCTCGGCGTCCGAGAGGAACGGAAACACCTCGCGCAGAAGCGCGCGGTGTTCGTTGTGCAGACGGTCCAGCGCGGTGCTGGAAACCCCGGTGGTGCGGAAGTTCAGCAGCGGCGCGCCGATCTCGAAATAGGTCTTGCCAGCCCGGTACAGACGGATCGTCAGGTCGAAATCGGCGATGATCGGATAGCGGGTGTCATAGCCGCCGAGCGCGTCATAGAGGACGGCAGGGATCAGCATGGTCTGATGGCGCAGCGGCATCCGCAGCAAGGTCGCATGATCGAACCGCATGCCGGGCAGGACCGAGGTGCTGCCGTCGGCATTCACGTAGCGCGCCAGCCCGCCAACGACATCGCAGCCGCTGAAACCCTGCGCGCGCACCAGGCGCTCGACCGTGTCGGGTTCATACCAGTCGTCCGAGTTCAGGATCAGGATGAACTGCCCCGATGCCAGACTCAGCCCCTTGTTCATCGCGTGATAAAGCCCCTTGTCTGGCTCTGACACGAAATAGTCGATGATGTCCGCGTTCGCTTGCAAGAGATCGACCGTGCCATCCGTCGACCCCCCGTCGATCACGAGATACTCGATGGGCTGGTATGTCTGGGCGCGGATCGAGGCGATGGTCTGGGCGATGGTCGCGGCCGAATTGAAACAGACGGTCAGGATGGTGACAAGCGGCGCGCCGTCGTCTGGCCGGGACACACCTTGCACCCGCATCCCCCCCTCGGCGCGGCGATCCCCGGTTGTGTCGGGATAGGTGCGATGGATGCCGACGGTTTTCATGAGAGCGGGGCCTCGGGAACTGCGAAGATAGAGGGTCTGGCGCCGCGAAGCGTCAGGGCCGCGCGGTGCGGTGGGCGGACACGTCCCTGAGGAGGGTCACGAAAGGATCCGAGTCGGGCAGCCGCTGGATCGAACGCCGCGCGGCATCGGTGGCGGGCTCTGGCGATGCGCCATCGGTCAGCGCGCGCGTTGCCAGCCGCAACGCGGTCAATTGGTCAAGCATCCGTTGCTCGGCGATGTCGTCGCCATCGAGCGGCATCAGGACCAGCGGAGCGCGCCGGTTTGACCCGCCGGCCGTGGTCTTGGTGCCGCGCGTTTCCAGGGTGCGCAGGGCCTTTTCAAGCTCCAGCACCTGAGTCAGCAGGATCGACTCGAGCCTGGGATCGTCGCTGTCCATCATGTCGCATGCTTCCTGAGTGTCGGTTGAACAGTCTGCGGGGGGGAGCGGTGTGCCCGGTGCCCGAATGCTGTGTCGCCTTGGGTGACATGCAGTTCAAGCGGTGTCAGGGCGGCGCTCATCGCGGGTTTGACGGGCGGCGCAGGCTGCGCAACGGGCGCGTGATGCGCCAGGACCGCGAGGCATAAACGCGGCCCAGTTCGGCGGCCTTGCGCTCGCTGACCGCCAGCCGTTCGCCATCGTCCAGAAGCTGCGCACCGAGCAGGGCGGTTTGCCGTTTGCGCGCCGCCTCGGCCTCGGCCAGTTGCCGCGACAGGGCGTCAACCTCGGCGGCAAGCAGTTCATGATCGGCCAGCCGCGCGACGAGTTCGCTGTTTCGGGTCTTTGCTGCCGCAAGCTGATCGACGATCTCGTTTTGCAGCCGCATCCCCTCGCGCAGCAGGCGCGTTTCCTCTGACGCGATGGCATCCGTACGGGTCAGGGCCGCTTGCACGGTTTCGGCGCTGACCGGGCCGGTCTCCGGTTGCAGCATCAGGGCGCGCAATTCCTGTGCCAGGTCGTTTGCACGCGGCGTCACCGCCAGCAGGGCAAGGGCGGCCAGCAGCCTGAGCGCGGCCGGGGGCGCGCCTGGGTCCAGGGCGGTGCCCGGATCGGGAACCGGAACGCCCAGACGTTGCGCCAGCCGCGCGTGATCGTCGGTCGTGCCGACCGCAAACAGGCGCGCATCGACCAGCGTGATCCGCCGCCGATCCTTGCGCTGGGCCTTCAGCAGGGACTCTGCCCAGGTCATCCAGTGGTGCAGGCCGGTCTGCGGCGCGGCGCCATCGGCCAGTCGATGCGCCAGAGACACCACCGGGTCGTGCAGCAAGACCATGACCGGCCGCTTGCCCGGTTGCGCCATCGCTCGTGTCAGATCCTCGGGCAGACCCGTCTGGCGGGCCAGCCCGGTATCGCCCAGAAGATGCCGGATCGCCGGCAGGAACCGCGAATCGAAGGCGTCGGCAGACACGACCAGAACGCCGTCTTTCAAAGTAGGGGGCATAACTTGCTTCGTGCTCATGTGATCTGTGCGGTGCCGCCGCCGGAACGCCTGGGCCAATTGAACATATTCCCCCGGGATGATCCAGACACGCAGAGGTTATTGGCCCGGCGTCTCGGGGACTTCGCGGTTGGATGTCAGCGGGTCCGGCACCGCCAACCGCTCACGCAGGCGGGTTTCCGCGGTGCGCGCGGCGTCGCGTTCACGGCTCCGTTTCCGGACCAGAACCTCGGCCCGGGCAAGACGTTCGGTCAGGATCGCGGCTTCGGTTCTCAAGGCGGCAACCCGTTCTTCCAGTTCGGCTATTTCCGCCGCGCTGCTCCGTGTGATTTCGCCGAGTGCGGTTTCAAGCTCTGCGATCTGGCGACGCAGGGGCGAATGACGAAAGCGGATCACCGGCCAGTCGGGGTCTTCGTCGTCGCGCCCGATCTCGTCGAACAGAAGGGACTCAAGCCGGCTGCAGAGGTCGGCGGCCGCGACGGCACCCTCAAAGCAGGCTTCGGTGGCACAGCGCAGAGACAGGGTGGTCGCGCACTCCAGCGCGCCATGGTCTGCCAGCAGGGAAAGCAGCGGTGCTTCAAGCCCCGGCGCGTCGATGATGATCGCCAGGGGGGAAGGCAGGTCGCGGATCCTTGGGGCCAGTCCGGCGACTTCCACCATCGGGACGCAGAGCGGCGCCAGTTCGGTCAGGCCGGGATAGAGACGCCAAAGGGCTTCGGTCGCCGGAGCAAGACCGCACAGTCCGGGCAACGAAAACCGCCGCAGCTCGGCTTTGCCGGTTTCGGGGCCGGGCACCCCTTCTATCCAGGACAGCGGGGGCAATTGCGGGAGTGCGGGCGCTGAAACCGGCACCGGATCGACAAGCATCACCACCGCCGGGCGCGGCGACAGCGCCTCGAGGTGTGACGACAGCCGCGTCCCAGCCCCCAGCGAGAACACAAGGGCCGCGCCCCGCCTGTCATCGTCGTGTTGCATGCCGTGCCTTCTGTCCCGCCTGCTGGTGCCATCAGAGTCTAGTGCCGGGCATTCGGCCTTGGCAACCTGCGGTGCGGAACGGCGCGGATCAGAAATCGATACCGCTGCGCTCATGCAACCGTCCGGGCCGAGCCAGCCATTGCGCCACGTCCGAAAACGAACTCCAGGTGCTCGCGAGGAACCGGGGCGCGGTGGTCAGCAGCATCAGATCGGCCAGCGCATATTGCAGTTGCGCCGCCGAGCGGTCGAACAGATCGCGACGCAGAACCCGCAACCGCGGGCCATACCGTTCTTCGAGCACGGCATAGGCAGCTTGCAGGTCGGCTGCGGCAAAGATCGTGCTGGCCGAACCTTCCGCGATCAGCGCGTCAAGCCGGGCGACAAAGCGGGACACGTCGCTTTTCCGGCGCCAGTCAGCCAGTTCCCGATGTCGTGCGGCGGGCCAGTTCGCGGGGGATTCGTAGCTCAGGTGATCGAAATCGGGGCCGGTGCCCATGCGGATATGCACCGCCACATCCGACGGGCGCGGCACCGACCGGACCAGATCCAGCACCGCGTCGCTGGGCTGCTGCCTGGCCAGAAACCGATAGGCCGCCGGATCGTTGCTGAACGGCCCTGCCAGCATGTCGGCGGCGCGCACGTAGATGTCACCGTCGATGGGCTGCGCGCCATCCAGAATGGGTTCACGGTAGCACGCGCCCTCTTCGATTTCCATGTAGTTGTAGACTCGCGCCGCACGCTGACGCATCAGATCAGCGGCGTCATCCTCGATCACCGGGCCGGTATAGGCCAGAAGATCGGAAAGCCGCGCCTGGCAATGGTGGTCGGGGCGCCAGACCACGACAAGCCGCCGTCCGGTGGCGCGGGCAACTGGCACCGCCGAAGACAGGGCGCGCAGCCGGTTGCAAAGCCCGTGTTGCGTGTCGATGAACAGCCTGGGCTGCACCAGGAAATGCCCCGGCGCGGAGAGCGTCAAAGCGGGCTGCAACCCCGAGGCCATCCGCGCTACGAGGCCAGCGAGGACAGGGTCTGCGGTTCGCTCGGCAGACCCCGGCTCGCCGGAATGCGCAACACGCGCAGCGCGCGCAGGCTGACGTGGAACGGCGTTGGCGGCAAGCTGGCCACCAGGGTGTGAAAGGCTGGCTTGCCGCAGACACCGGAATGCGCGTGCACGGGATGAAAGAGCGTCACGATGCCATTGGTGGCATGCAGGTCCAGCGTTTCAGAAAACGGCATGTCGATCAGCGCGCCATCGACATTGGACCGCACGAATAGCGGCAGGCCTGCCGCGCCGGTCATTGCCCCCTCGGCGATCAACACCAGCGTATCGCCCGCCTCCAACGACCCGGTGCCAAGATCGAAATTCAAGGAAAACCATCCGGGCTTTCCATGGCTCGTGGCATCGAAAGACAAGATCATGCCCGGCTCACCGGACAGCGTGACCATGCACTGCGACTTGTCCGCACCCCAGCTGAAATAGATCCCGTCGGCAAGGCGGGCATCGCTTTCGACCGGCCCGGCAAGGTGTGACTCACGCAGCGCCAATACCCGATCACGCAGGAAAGCGTCGAGAAAATCGGTCATCGGGTTCCCTTCTGGCTCTGGTCGAGGCGCCGCGGGACGCCGCCGTCTGGACCAATACACCCGGCTTGATACCGCTCAACACCGGGATATGTCCATGTTCCACCGATGGTCAGGGTGCCGTGCGCCTTCGCTTGCGCCCTTGCATTGCGCCGGGGCACCCGGTCTGATGCGGCATTGGGGATTTCTTAACGCCGAGGATGCCAGGGTGATCCAATGAAAATCGCCGTTGCTGGATTGGGATATGTCGGCCTGTCGAACGCCATTCTGCTGGCGCAGCACAATGATGTCGTCGCCCTGGATCTGTCGCAGGATCGTGTCGACCAGGTCAACGCCCGCCGGTCGCCGATTGTCGATCCCGAAATCCAGGCCTATCTGGCAAAGGGTCGTCTGTCGCTGCGCGCCACCACCAATCCGGTCGAGGCGTTTTGCAATGCCGACTATCTGGTGATCGCAACGCCGACCAATTACGACCCTCATACCAACGGTTTTGACACCTCAAGCGTGCAATCGGTGATCGACACCGCCCGCGGCCTGGCGCCTGGCGCGGTGCTGGTGATCAAATCGACGGTTCCGGTCGGTTTTACCGAGCGGATGCGCGCGCAGACCGGCTATCGCGACATTCTGTTTTCGCCCGAATTCCTGCGCGAAGGCCGGGCGCTGCACGACAACCTTTATCCCTCGCGGATCATCGTCGGCGGGCAGGGCGAAGCCGCCGAAACCTTTGCCGACCTTTTGCAGGGCGGTGCAATCGCCCGGGATTGTCCGGTGCTGATCATCGACCCGACCGAGGCCGAGGCAACGAAGCTTTTCGCCAATACCTATCTGGCGTTGCGGGTTGCGTATTTCAACGAGTTGGACAGCTTCGCCCTGGTGCACGGGTTGAACACGCGTCAGATCATCGAAGGGGTCGGTCTGGATCCGCGAATCGGAATGCACTACAACAATCCATCGTTCGGCTTTGGCGGTTATTGCCTGCCCAAGGACAGCCAGCAGTTGCTGGCGAACTATCACGATGTGCCGCAAAACCTGATTCAGGCCGTGGTCGATGCCAACCGGACGCGCAAGGATTTCATCGCCCACCAGATTCTGCGTCGTGCTCCGCGCGTGGTGGGCATTTACCGACTGGCGATGAAAAAGGATTCTGACAACTACCGTCAAAGCGCGGTGCTGGGCATCATGGACCGGCTGGTTGCGCAGGGGGTCGAGGTGATCGTTCACGAACCCGCGTTGACGGGTGGCACGTTGCAAGGGTGTCGTGTCGAACCCGACCTTGCGGCGTTCAAGGCCGCCGCCGATGTGATCCTGGCCAACCGCCGCGCGCCGGATCTGGTCGATGTCGATGACAAGGTATTTACCCGCGACCTGTTCGGCGTGGATTGACGGCCCCGAGCGGTCGCCGCGGGGGCTAGCCGCCCATCTGCCGCGAAATCTCGGCGCTGGCGTCGCGCAGCGCAGCGTCGACCCGATTCTGTAGCGCCGCGTCATATCGCGAAGCCACGGCGGCAACGGCGATCACGCCGATTACCCTGCCTGACCAGCCAAAGAACGGCACCGCCGTGCCGACGACATCGTCTTCGAAAGTGCTGGGTGCGCGGGCGAGTCCCTCTTTGCGGATGGTTTGCAATCTGACCTCAAGATCCGCCAGATGGCGTGGTGTGCCGGCGGTGAAAGATTGAAGATCCTGCGGCAGATTCAGATCCTTGCGCGCCTCGGGCGTCATGAAGGCGAGCAACGCCATGCCCGACGCCGTGGCGTGAAACGGCAGAGGTTCCGAGGGATCGACAAACACGCGGGTGGCGCGGTTCGGCTCGGCAATCGCCACGTTCACCAGCTCCAGATGCGTCACCATGCTGGCATGCGTGGTTTCACCGACCTCTTGCGTGATCCGCGTCAGGATCGGTTGCAGCAGCGCCTGAACCGGAAAGGATTTCTCGCGGATCCGCGACAGGTGCAGCGGCGCAAAGCCGATACGGTATTTCTTGGTTTCTGGATTCTGTTCGACGATGCCGTTGCGTTCCAGCGCCGTCAGGCAGCGCAACGTGGTTGTCTTGTCATTGCCGGAAATCCGCGCCAGCGCGCTCAGGCCGAATTCCGGGGTCTGCACAGAAAAGTGCCGCAAGAGCCCCAGGGCCCTGTCGACACTGTTCATCGTTGTTCGCCGAGGTTCGTTTTCGTTCATCCGAGGTCTCGCTATTTGATTCATCGTTGACATATGGATTTTCCATGCGCAACATATTTGAACCTGCGGTAACAATAATGAACCGGCAATGAAATGCAAGGTCAGCCGCATCAAACAGTGAAGACTGCATCAGGGAGTTCCAGCATCATGAACATTTTTTCCACCACTGCCTTGACCGTCGGTCTGGGTCTGGCCAGCGTCGTTGCACCGACGGCGCTTTGGGCCGAATATCCTGACCGGCCCGTGTCCTTTGTCGTGCCCTGGCCACCGGGCGATCTGGAAGATGTGATCACACGCTTCATCGCCGAAGATTTCCAGGCGGCTTACGGCGTGCCGACCGGGGTCGTGAACCGTCCGGGCGGCGGCGGCGGCCCGTTCCCCGGCGCGATCGAGGTCGCGACGGCCCCCGCCGACGGCTACACCATCGGCTCGTTCATCATTGCCGTCCCGGTTGTCGGCCCGCAGATCGGTATTCCCGAACTGAACCCGAATCCGTTCGAGCCGATTGGCAATTTCCTGACCTATCCGTTCGTGATCGCCGCCGGGGCCGATGCGCCCTATGACGACATGGCCGGCCTGGCCGCCTATGCGCAGGATCACGACGTCGTGCTGGGTCATTTCGGCGCGCCGCTGATCCCCACGCAGGTCACGTTTGCCGCTGCCGCTGCGCTTGGCTTTTCCTATGCGTCTGATGCGGCGTTCGACATGCTCGACTGCAACACGCTGGCTTCGGGCGACGTGGATGTCATCAACACGACGCTGCAACTGATTCTGCCGTGCCTCGACCAGGTCAAGGTGCTGGCGTCGGTCGGCGGTGAGCGTATCAGCCTGACGCCGGACACGCCGACGGTCAGTGAACTCGTGCCGGAACTGGACATTGCGCTGTGGAACGGGCTGTTCGTGCATCGCGACACGCCGCAGGACGTGCGCGACCGGATCGCCGAAGTGGCACAGCGCACCCTGGCTTCCGAGCGCGTGCAGCAACTGGCCGCCGATACCGGGGCGCTGGTCTACTGGCAGAACGCCGACGAGGCGACCGCGCAGATCGCCCGTGACATCGAGACGCTGAGCGTGATCGCCGGCATGCTCGACTGAGGTCAATCGATCGGCCCGCCCCTGCCGGCGGGCCGTTTCAACTTTTGGCGAAGGGGAACACGGACGGATGTCGCGCCTCAAGTCTTTGCAAGAAATGTTCAAACGCTACCGGCGGCCCGGCGATATCGTGTTCGCCACGACCTTTCTGCTCATGTCCCTGTTTCTGCTGTCGCAGATCGAAAGCCAGAGCCCCTGGCGGGGCACGCGGCAGATCTTTTCGCAGCCTGCCTTCTGGCCCACCGTGTCGCTGGCGGCGATGACCTTTTTCGCCTTTCTGCATTTCCTGTCGTCGGCCTGGTCGCTGCGGCGGCCCGGTCGCTGGCAAGAGGTCTGGCAATGGGTGCGCGCGCTTGAATATGCGGGCTGGTTCCTGGTCTATGTCGCGGTGGTTCCGCGTCTTGGCTACCTGCCGACAACCATGCTGGCCGCGGTTCTACTGGCGCTCAGGGCGGGGTATCGACGCCCGCGGCATCTTGTGTCGTTGCTGGTCCTCGGGGTGGTGATCGTTATCACTTTCCGCGGGTTCCTTCAGGTCCGGATCCCGGCCGGGGCGATCTATGAATATCTGCCCGCGAGCATCCGGGTTTTCTGGCTGACCTATCTTTAAGGAAATTCCCCAGTGAGCGACATTCTTTCCGGCATTCAAATGCTGCTCGACTGGCAGGTGCTGATCGCCCTGTTGATCGGTTCCGTTGG
>JAGRMK010000311.1:5271-5479 GCA_020441345.1 Paracoccaceae bacterium | reverse complement strand
AAGGGCAAAGGTCACGGCGAATTTGTAATCCACCGGCAGGATTTGCATCAGCCCGTCAGGGATCCAGTCCTCGGGCAGGAAATACCCGGCGAAGCGGCGCCAGGCATACGTGATGCCCAGTTCCGAAAACGCCACGACATAGCCGCCGACGATGGCCCCCAGCGGATTGCCCAGACCGCCCACGATCGCCGCCGCGAACATCGGCAGC
>JAGRMK010000311.1:3953-5098 GCA_020441345.1 Paracoccaceae bacterium | reverse complement strand
CGCGTGCGGTTCAGGAACCAGAACAGCACCGCCATCGCGATCAGCGCGACGACCACCGTCAGCGCCTGCGTCGAGCGCAGCGCAAGGCCTTCGTCCAGCCCGGTCATCTCGCGGAAGTCGCGCACCGAAATGACGAATCGTTCGCCATCGGCAAAGCGTTGCTCGCCCGGTCCGATCAGCAGACGGGTCAGTCCGTTGGTGATGAACATCACCCCCAGCGACGCCATCACGAAGATCATCGGCTTGGCGCGCACGCGCCGATAAAACTTGTAGACCACGCGGTCCACCAGCAGCAGGTAGCCGATGGTAAAGGCAACACCCACCGGCAGCGCCAGCAGGGCGGTCGGCAACACGCCCAGGGTAATGCCCGCGCCTTGCAACCACCAGGTCGTCAGAATGACCGAAGCGGTGCCGAAAGCCATGACATCGCCATGCGCGAAATGCGAGAAACGCAGGATGCCATAGATCAGTGTGATCCCCAGCGCCCCCAGCGCCAGCTGACTTCCATAAGCAAGAGCAGGGACCAGAACGAAATTGGCCAGCAGAACGATTGCGTTGAGAAACTCTGTCATTTCCCGCCCCCATGGCTTGCGTGGCGCCAGGCCAGGCTCGACTGTGCTTTGCTCATGTCAGCCTCCCAGGAAACTGCGGCGGACCTCGGGGTCGGCCAAGAGGGCCTGCCCGGTGTCGGTGAAACGGTTGGCGCCCTGCACCAGAACATAGCCCTTGTGGGCGATCTCCAGGGCCTGACGCGCGTTCTGTTCGACCATCAGGATCGATATCCCGGTATGTGCGATCTCGATGATCCGGTCGAACAGCTCGTCCATGACGATCGGCGAGACCCCGGCGGTCGGCTCATCCAGCATCAGCACCGAGGGTTTGGTCATCAGGGCCCGGCCCACGGCGACCTGCTGGCGCTGGCCACCCGACAGCTCACCCGCCGCCTGATAGCGTTTGTCGCGCAGGATCGGGAACAGGTGATAGACCTGCTCCATCGTCTGGGAAATGTCGTCGGTGCGGATGAAGGCACCCATTTCCAGGTTTTCCTGCACCGTCATCGACGGAAAGATATTGTTGGTCTGGGGCACGAACCCCATGCCCTTGGCCACGCGAGCCTGCGGCGTAAGCCCGGTGATGTCCTCGCC
>JAGRMK010000311.1:0-3900 GCA_020441345.1 Paracoccaceae bacterium | reverse complement strand
GTGGATTTTCCCGCGCCGTTCGGGCCGACGATCACCGCGATCTGACCCTTGTCGACGGCAATCGTGCAGTCGTGCAGAATGTCCGCGCCACCGTAGCCGCCGGTCATGGACTCGCCGATCAGAACCGCGTCCGGATCGGGCAGGACGGGGTGTTCAGACATGGCCGACCTCCGCTTTGACCTTGTTCTTCAGGCCGGTGCCCAGATAGGCCTCGATGACGTGCTCATTGGCCTTGATTTCGTCCAGCGTGCCCTCGGCCAGCACCTTGCCCTCGGCCATGCAGATCACCGGGTCGCAAATGCGGCCGATGAAATCCATGTCGTGCTCGATGACGACAAAGGTATAGCCGCGCTCCTTGTTCAGGCGCACGATGGCGTCGGCGATGGTGTTCAAGAGGGTGCGGTTGACGCCCGCGCCCACCTCGTCAAGGAACACGATCCGCGCGTCGGTCATCATCGTCCGCCCCAGTTCCAGCAGCTTCTTCTGCCCGCCGGAAATCTGGCCCGCCTTTTCATCGGCGATATGGTCGATGGTCAGGAATTCCAGAACCTCGTCGGCCTTGCGCCGTAACGCGGCCTCTTCCCGGGCGATGCGCGTCCGATGGAACCATGCCGACCACAGGTTCTCACCCGATTGGGCGGGCGGCACCATCATCAGGTTCTCGCGCACCGTCATCGACGAAAATTCATGCGCGATCTGGAAGGTGCGCAGCAACCCCTTGTGAAACAACTCGTGCGGTTCCAGCCCGGTGATGTCCTCGCCACCCATCGTGACCTTGCCCGATGTCGGCTTCAAGACCCCGGCGATCACGTTGAACAGCGTGGTCTTTCCCGCGCCGTTCGGGCCGATCAGGCCGGTGATCGAGCCTTCCTTGATCGTCAGTGACGCACCGTCGACGGCATGAAACCCGCCAAAATGCTTGTGCAGGTTCTCGACCTGGATCATCTGTCCCCCCTGATCTGGGCGCCCCCTCTTGTCGGGTGGGCTTTTGTCCCAAAAAGCCCGGGGAGAGGAACCCCCCGGGCCGATTTGGTCATGTTCGTGACGCCAACGCGATCAGTGGAACTGAACGGTGGTGAACTCGCCATCCACGACATTGTATTCGCGGAAGCTGCCAGCCGCTTCGCCAAAGCCGATCAGTTCGACATTGGTTGCACCCTGGTAGTCGATATCCCCACCCGCGGCGAGGATTTCGAGACCGCGCGCCAGATCGCCCGCGACGATCACTTCGCCCGGAGCATTGGCAACCGCCAGCACGTTGGCCGCGATACCGGCCGGGGTCGCTTCGCCGGCGGCCTGGGCGGCCAGCATCAGCAGGGCAGCGGCGTCATAGGATTCCGCCACATACGAGCTCGCGCCGTTCACGCCAGCCGCGGTGTAGACTTCGACAAAGCGATCGGCAGCTTCGCCCACGGCCCACGGGATCGTGCCGACAAGACCGTCCGCCGCGTCGCCGATATTGGCCAGCAGCTCTTCCGAGTAGACGCCGTCACCCGCAAAGAACGTATCGAACGCGCCGAGTTCATAGGCGGTGCGAATCATGTTGCCGCCGCCATCGACGTAGCCCATGACCATCAGCGCGTCGCCGCCAGCCGAGGCCAGAGCGCCGACTTCCGCCGAATAGTCGCCCTTGGCTTCCTCATGCGGAACCGTTGCCGTCACCGTGCCGCCGGCCGCGGTGAATGCTTCGTTGAACGCGGTTGCCAGGCCCAGACCATAGTCGTTGTTGGTGTGGGTCGTGGCAACGCTGGTGATGCCGCGACGCACGAGGATGTCGGCCAGAACCTGACTCTGACGCGCATCCGACGGCGCGGTGCGATAGAACAGGCCGCCCGAATCGAACGATGAGAAACCCGGCGAGGTGGCCGAGGGCGAGATCATCGGAATGCCGTTCGCCATGGCGACGTTTTCCAGAACCGCGCGGGTCACGCCCGAGCAGTCGGCGCCCATGATCGCAACGACATTGTCCGATGTCACCAGACGCTCGGCCGCGGCCTGCGCTGCGGCGCTGTCGATACAGGTGCTGTCGGCGCGCACGGAATGCACCATCGTGCCGCCCAGGATGCCGCCGGCCGCGTTCACTTCGGCCATCGCCATTTCAGCGCCGTCAGCCATGAACGGGGTGATCGATTCGATCGGTCCGGTGAATCCCAGCAGGACGCCGATGTTGATGTCGTCGGCGAATGCACCGCCGGCAGCGAGGGCCGAAACGGCGCTGGCAAGAAGAAGTTTTTTCATGAAGGACTCCCTTGTTGTGGTTGTATGGTCTTTTTGTCGTCGAACTCTAGCGCCCCGGATCGGGTTTGAACAGTGGGGCTGCCCCGAGATCCTGGCGCATTGTGATCACCTGCACGCCGAGTTCAAGCCCGTTTTCCATCGCGACCCTGCCGGAACTCTGGCGCGGCGGCGGCGCCGGGGTCAATCGAGATCATCGAAGCGGTCTTGATCCTCGTCGCCCGGTTCGGCGCCCAGCTCGTCGTCCAGCCCATGCGCGCCGCGTTCGCGATACGGGGTCGTGCCATATTGCGCGCGGTAGCATTTCGAGAAATGCGACGGCGACGCAAAACCGCAGGCCAAGGCCACGTTGATCACGCTCAGGTCGGTCTGCATCAACAGGTTGCGCGCCCGCGCCAGGCGCAGTTCCATGTAATAGCGTTTCGGGCTGCGGTTGAGATAACGGCGAAAAAGGCGTTCCAGTTGCCGTGTCGACATGCCGACTTCTTCGGCCAGATCGGCGGGCGAGACGGGCTCTTCGATGCTTTGTTCCATGCGCTCGATCACCCGGCTCAGGCGCGGGTGGCGCACCCCGATCCGCGTCGGGATCGACAGCCGCTGAATGTCGCGGTCGGTGCGAATCGTCGTATAGATCAACTGATCGGCGACCGCATTGGCCAGATCCTTGCCGTGGTCATCAGCGATCATCGTCAGCACGAGATCGATGGACGAGGTGCCGCCTGCCGCCGTCAACCGGTTGCCATCGATCACGAAAACCGACTTCGTCAGGTCGGTCTCGGTGAATTCCTCAAGAAATCCGTCGCGGTTCTCCCAGTGGATCGTGGCGCGGCGGTTGTCCAGCAATCCGGCCGCTGCCAGCGTATGTGCCCCGGTGCACAGGCCGCCGATCACCGACCCTTTGCGCGCGACCTTGCGCAGCCAGTTCTTGATCGCGGGTGTGGTATTGGCGCGCACCCCGATACCGCCACAAACCATCACCACGTCGTCGCGACCGATATCGCCCAGCCCGCCATCCACCCGCAGCGTCGAGCCGTTGGAACACGAGACATCCACCCCCCCCTCGGACACCAGCGACCAACGATAGAGATGTTGCCCGCTCATCCGGTTGGCAATGCGCAGGGGTTCGATCGCCGCCGAGAAGGACAACAGCGTGAAATCGTTGAGCAGCAGGAAAACGAAATTCCGGTGCCGCCCGGATTGCCCCTGGCCGCGCGTCGATGCCGGGGCCGCGGCCGTAGCCGGGGACCGGCCCGCCGGTGCGCGCGCTGACCTCGGCGTCGATGTCGGCGATGCGGGGCGGTCAGAGGGCTTGGATATGGGGCGGTCGCTCATGGATCGGGGCCGTGTCGGGAAAGGGGGTGCGCAGGGGTGCTGCCCGATCCAATCAGGAATGGCATCGTATCGCAAGGCAACACGTCGCCCCTATCTTTGCCTCATCGGGTTTGCAAGCGCCCCAACTGCGGTGTAAGCACCGCTGATACCGCTGACAGTCCCGCCAAAATCGGGACTGGGTCTTGTATCGACGGAGGACACGATGACCGAAACCTGGAGCAAATCGGCCTGGCGCGCGAAACCGCGCATTCAGATGCCGGATTACCCCGATGCGGCCGCCCTGGCCGCCGTCGAGGCGCAGCTTTCGCAATATCCGCCGCTGGTCTTTGCCGG
>JAGRMK010000310.1 GCA_020441345.1 Paracoccaceae bacterium | reverse complement strand
AGATCGAGATCGACCCGATGATCACTCACACCTTCAGCCTGGAGGACATCAACAAGGGGTTCGACCTGATGCACGCGGGCAAGTCGATCCGTTCGGTCGTGGTCTTCTGATGGAGCGTATCAACCGCTGGCGCAGCCACGGCGGCTGGCAAGAGGTCTGGCGTCATGACAGCCAGGCAACCGGCACGCCGATGGAATTCTCGGTGTTCTTGCCGGATGGCGAGGGGCCGAAGCCCGTGGTCTGGTTCCTGTCCGGCCTGACTTGCACCTGGGCCAATGTCACCGAAAAGGGCGAATACCGCGCTGCGTGTGCGCGGCACGGGATCATCCTGGTTGCGCCCGACACCTCGCCGCGCGGCGAGGACGTGCCCGACGATGCCGAAGGCGCCTATGATTTCGGTCTGGGTGCCGGGTTCTACGTCGATGCGACCATGAAGCCCTATGCGCGGAACTACCAGATGCGCAGCTATATCGAACGGGAACTGCCGGCGCTGGTCGCCGCGCAATTTCCCGCCGATATGGGCCGCCAAGGGATCATGGGACATTCGATGGGCGGGCACGGTGCGCTGACCGTCGGCCTGCGCAATCCGGGGCGGTTTCGGTCGGTTTCGGCCTTTGCGCCGATCGTCGCGCCGACGCATTGCCCCTGGGGCCAGAAGGCGCTGGGCGGCTACCTGGGGTCCGATCCGGCGGGCTGGGCCGAGTATGATGCCTGCCGCCTGATCGAATCGGGAGCGCGTCTGCCCGCGCTGAAGGTCGATCAAGGGGCGGCGGACGGGTTCCTGGACAGCCAGTTGATGCCCGACCGGCTGCAAGCCGCCTGCGCGCAAGCGGGGCAACCGCTGGAACTGGCGCTGCACGAGGGGTACGATCACTCGTATTACTTCATTTCCAGCTTCATGGCGGCACATCTGGACTGGCACGCGATGCATCTGGCATGATGAAACAGAAAGGGGGCGCTTCGCCCCCCTCGCGCGTGCCGCGCTCACCCCCCGAGGATATTTCAGGACAGATGATAGCGGACGGGGGCGTGGCATGAAAAAACGGGCCGCCCGTCTGGGCCGCCCGTCTCGTCAGATCTTGTCTGTGAGGCCGTAATCAGGCCACGGCGTCTTTCAGAGCCTTGGCGATCGTCACCTTGACCGCGCGATCGGCGGCCTTGGTCAGGGTTTCGCCGGTCGCCGGGTTGCGGACCTCGCGTTCGGGGCGGGCGCGGCAGGCTACCTTGCCGATACCCGGCAGGGTAACGGCACCGCCGGCGGCGACTTCGCGGGCGACGATCGCGGCAACGGCGTCAAGCGCGGCCGAGGCAGTTTTCTTGTCTGCGCCCATTTCTTCGGACAGGGCGGCGACGAGCTGGGTTTTGGTCATCGGCTTGTTCATCGGTCGGTCTCCGTGGATGGTCTTGTTCAATGCGCCCATCATGGGCTGTGTGTTGATGGAATCGCGTGTAGCGGCTCGGCCCCGCCCAGACAATCACTAAGCGGCATATGTGGCCTGAAAACGCCTGAAAACAGGGGTATGACGCAACGAAACCGCGGTCAGAGGAAGGCGGTTTCGTCAAAACTGCGCAGTTTCCGGCTGTGGATGCGTTCCAGCGGCATTTCGCGCAGGTGTTCCATTGCGCGCACACCGATCAAGAGGTGCCGCGCGACCTGGGTCTTGTAGAATGCACTGGCCATGCCCGGCAGCTTGAGTTCACCATGCAGCGGCTTGTCGGACACGCACAGCAGCGTGCCATAGGGCACCCGGAACCGGAACCCGTTCGCCGCAATCGTGGCGCTTTCCATGTCCAGCGCGATCGCGCGCGACTGCGACAGGCGCTGCACTGGGCCGGACTGGTCGCGCAATTCCCAGTTGCGGTTGTCGATGGTGGCAAAGGTGCCGGTGCGCATGATGCGCTTCAGCTCGTAGCCTTCCA
>JAGRMK010000309.1:7701-8216 GCA_020441345.1 Paracoccaceae bacterium | reverse complement strand
AGATAGGTCTTCATCGCCGCCAGCGGCTGATTCAACTCATGACTGACCGCCGCCGACATCTCGCCCAGAACCGCCAGTTTCGACGATTGCATCAACGTCTGCTCGGCGACGTTGAGTTCCTTTTGCACCTTCTCGCGGGCCGCGACCTCGCGTTGCAGGCGCATGTTGAGCTGCCGCAGTTCGACGGATTCCCGTTCGAACCGCGCCGATTGCGACCAGGCCCGGCGCGAGAACAGGTAAAACACCATCGCCAGCAGCAGCGCGAAGCCCATGATGACCAGCGCCAGCACGCCGTTCACCTTTTCGCGCACCCCGTCATAGGTGGTGAAGCTGATCAGTCGCCAGCCGCGATGCTGCACCCGTGTTTCCGAACGCAATACCGCTTCGGAGGACAGGAAGGCGTCCGGCCCGCGTCCGGTCAGATCGGCGGTGTAGCGCAGCGCACGCTCGATCGCCGACGGGGCGTCGCGCGCCGACAGGGCTTCGGCCTCGGTGCGGCCGCGCCAGCGCGGTTC
>JAGRMK010000309.1:1724-7604 GCA_020441345.1 Paracoccaceae bacterium | reverse complement strand
ACCCCCAGAACCTGCGAGCCGACCCGAATGGCCCGCGCATAGGCAAAGCCGTAGCCACCCGAATCGCGTTGCTGCACGGCAAAGATCGTCTCGCTCGCGCGGCGCCCGTCGACGAACAGCGGATCGGTCGAGCGGTTGACACCCAGCCGCACGCGGTCGGTCGCCGCCACCACCCGCCCGCTTGTGTCGAGCAGTTCGATCGAGGCCGCACCGACATCCGATTGCAGCCCGATCAGCAATTGCGGCGTGGTCGCGTAATTGCCGCTTTCCAGCGCCTCGCGCAGGATCGGGTCGCGCGACAGCAGGATCGGAACGACCTGCGTGCGCTGCAATTCGGCCTCGATATTGCCTGCGTAAAGCACCAGCCGCAATTCGGCCCGGTTGCGCGTATCGACGGTGAAGCTCTCGCTGAGCCAGTCGTCCAGAACCCAGACCACAACCGCCGCGACCATGATCAACAGCGCGACAATCACCTTGCCCCAAGGCGGCATGCCCGAAGTCAGGGCCCGCGAGGCCGGCAAGGAAGGATCGCCCGTCATGCGCATAACTTATGCCGACCGGCGCAGGGGCTCAAGAAGCCGCGGGGGGCGCATGGCTCAGGTGAGCGCCAAAGCGCCCATCAGCCCGGAAAACAGCGCAACACCGTCGGTGCCGCCGTGCCTTGCGTCCACCGCGCGTTCGGGGTGGGGCATCATGCCCAGCACCCGGCGGTTGCCCGACAGGATACCCGCGATATCTCCGCGTGATCCGTTCGGGTTGTCCAGGTAGCGAAAGGCAACGCGGTCTTCGGCGCGCAATGCCTCCAGCGTCGCGTCGTCGGCCTGGTAGTTGCCGTCGTGATGCGCCACGGGAACGGAAATGCGCTGGTCCGGCGCATAGCCCGAGGTAAAGGCGCTGTCGGTGGTCGCCACCTGCAACGCGACGGGTTTGCAGATGAACTTCAGCCCCGCGTTCCGCATCAGCGCGCCGGGCAAAAGGCCGGTTTCCAGCAAGACCTGAAACCCGTTGCAAATCCCCAGCACATAGCCGCCACGCTCGGCATGGGCGACCACCGCCCGCGCGATGGGCGAGCGCGCGGCGATCGCCCCGCAGCGCAGATAATCGCCAAACGAGAACCCGCCGGGAATGCCCACCAGATCGGTGCCTTCAGGCAGCGCGGCATCCTTGTGCCAGACACGCACGACCTCGGCGCCTGCCGACTCTAGTGCAACCGCGAGGTCACGGTCGCAATTCGACCCCGGAAAGGTGATGACTGCCGCTTTCATGCGTGGCCCCCGTCGTTTGCCTTGAACGCCTTTGGCGCCTCCTTTACTGCGCCGCGCCGGTCGGGAAAAGCGAATTCCTTGGCCTGGCCGTTCACGGTCCGGGCCGATGCCGGCCCCGAAAACCGGAAGGGTAATATAATTGCGACACATAGTCACTTTCTGCACTTATGTTGCGCAGACAGCTTGCACCCCGGCCTGGGCTCGGCTATGCTGCACCGCAGTAATACGGACGTGTTTCAGGAAGACGTTTCGCCATCATGGGTAACCAGACCGGAAAAACCGCCATGCTCGACAGCCGCCCCGCCGACAACCTGCCCCGTGGCACCATCTGCATTGAGGATCTCGAGGTCGGCATGACCCGGCATCTGCACAAAGTGGTGACCGACCGCGATATCGCCTTGTTTGCCGAGGTCTCGACCGATCACAACCCGGTGCATCTGGATGAAGCCTATGCGCAGGACACGATTTTCGAGGGGCGCATCGCCCACGGAATGCTGACCGCCGGATTGATTTCCGCGGTGATCGGCGAGCAATTGCCGGGCCATGGCACGATCTACATGGGCCAGAATCTGAAGTTCCTCGCCCCCGTGCGCCCCGGCGACACGGTGCTGGCCGAGGTTACGGTGCGCGAGATCGACTATGCCAAGCGCCGGGTTGCCCTTGATTGTCGCTGCTCGGTGGGCAATACCACCGTCCTGAAGGGTGACGCGCTGGTCTTGGCGCCGAGCCGCAAGTTCGACTGACCCGCCCCCCGAGGGACGGGGGCGCGGAGCAGGATGCAGACGATCACCACCACGACCGTAACCAACCAGGCCCTGCGCGGGGCCTCGGTGGCGATGGGCAATTTCGACGGCGTGCATCGCGGCCACCAGGCGGTGATCGACGCGGCCCGGAAACCTGGCGTGCCGTTGGGCGTCATCACCTTCGAACCCCATCCGCGGCAGATCTTTGCCCCCGATGGACCGCCCTTTCGGCTGATGAACGCCGAGGCCCGGCGCAACCGTCTGGAACGGCTGGGGGTGGATGTGGTGTTCGAACTGCCGTTCAACCGCGAGATGGCCAGCCTGCCGCCCGAGCGGTTTGCCCGCGACATCCTGGCCGAGGGGCTGGGCATCAGCCATGTCGTGATCGGTGCGGATTTCTGCTTTGGTAAAAGCCGGGCGGGCACCGCACGGATGCTGCGCGATTTCGGCGCCGAAATGGGATTCGCGGTGTCGATCGTCGAACTGGTCGGCAAGAACGAGGGCGTCTATTCCTCGACCGCGATCCGCACCGCGTTGACCGAAGGCCGGGTTCACGACGCCGCCGAGATGCTGGGTCACCGCCACCGGATCGACGGCATCGTCGTGCACGGCGCCAAGCGCGGACGAGACCTGGGCTACCCCACCGCCAACATGACGGTGGACGGGCTGCACCTTCCGAAACTTGGCGTCTATGCGGTCAAGATCGAGGTGCGCAGCGGCGCCCACAAGGGGCTGTATGACGGCGTTGCCTCTTTGGGCGTGCGCCCGATGTTCGGCGTGAACACGCCCAATTTCGAAGTGCATATCTTCGATTTCAAGGGCGATCTCTATGACGCGCACCTGTCGGTTGCGCTGGTCGAATACCTGCGCCCCGAATTGAAATTCGACGGGTTGCAGGCGCTGATCGATCAGATGGACCGCGACAGCGCCGAAGCGCGGGCGATCCTGGCCAAAACCTGACAGATCGGGTGCCGCAGGGCTTGGCAGGCGCAAGGAACCGGGTCGCGGGCCAATGCGCGACACCGGCCCATCCCCCGCCGCTGCGCCCCACGCACCGAGGCGTTCAGCCGCCGATTGCCTCGTCTTGGCTCATGGGCGACGACAAGACGCCAAACTGGCGCAAACGCTCGACCCACTGATCATGCACAGCCTCGCCTTGTGTTACCGCGATGGCGCGCGCAGCGGTCCGGTTCCGGGCGGCATCGCTGTTTTCGCCGGCGGTAAGCGTGACTTCAATCGGGACGAAATTTGTCGCGTTCTGAATGTAGTGGCCAACAAAGTTCTGGTTCGGGACCATGCTTTGATACCTTTGACTGGCGGCTTTGCCGCTTGTCGCGATGATCCGCAGCAGCATCGCGCCTGGCTGGGCCGTGAACGTGTCGCTGTTCGTCGTGCCCCATGTCCGCTCTTGGCCATCCGAAGTCACATACTGGTATTCAGCTAAAAGCGTCACGGACCCGTAAACACGACTTTGTCGCCCGCCAGATAGCCAGCCGTGGCTTCGGCGCCGAACGCCGCCTGATGCGAATCGGACTCGGTGATTGCAAGACTGTTGTTGCGATAGGTCAGGGTCGACCACCTGCGGGGAACCGGCGAATTGCTATGCAGAGCGTCTGCGAAATATACGCCATGGAGTGTCGTGGGAATCAGCTTGGGGGTCGCCATTGGGCTGGACGATCGCCTCGACGCGCTCCGGGTGCAGACCGTTGACCATCTCGCCGGCTTCCATCAAGGATCCATCCCCCGGATCCAGTCTTCGTGGCCAAAGGTCGAAACCAGAATGCCCAGCTCGCGACGACTCACGGCCACCTGCGCTCAGGCCAGCAAGAGAGAGGACGCGATGCTCGCGGTTATCTGGCCCGTGGGGTTCGATCCATCGTAGGAAATCGCATAAATCCGGTCCAGATGCCGATCGGATTCGGGAAAGAGCCCGTCGGAGTCGATCTGGATCCGGGTGATGGCGGTGTCGCGCATGGAGTCGGGAATGATCACGGTATCCGTGCCAGCGCCGCCGACATTGCTGCTTGTCTGAACACCCGACATCACATCCGCGGATGCCAGTTGTGGCAGCCACGTGCCCGTGGCGAGAAACGGTGCGATTGGCGTCCCAAGCATGACAGATACTCGCTTAGAACACGTCCATTTCATCGGATAATCTGATACATGAGTCGTGAACGGGTGGTGCTTGAAGCCCCAAGGCAGGGTCCGGGGTGGGGGCGATGTGTCACCCTCCATACAGTTTACACGTAAATATTAGGGGCTCGCACAGCCCTTCACGATCCGGCACGGCTCATCATGGGCATCGCCCCCCTGTTTCGAAGCGTGTTGTCCTGGCATCCATGGCGATCTTCCGTGTCGGGTCCATCGGTCGTGCAGATGGCAACCCTGCGCCCCCGAGGGCAAACGCGACCGGCACCGTGCCATGCTGGCACAGGGGACGCCGATGGCGCACAGACCCGCGCGCGTCTTGGCAGGGCTTGCCCGACTGCTTGACAGACCGCTTGACAGATCGGGTCGAAACAAGAACACTTGCAGAACACAACGGTGGAGACCTGCATGTCGCACGCGCTTGTCTTTCGTCCGCTGACCCCGGATCTCAGCGCTGATTTTCTGGCCGTGATGGGTCCGTCCGGGGCATGTTACGGCTGTTGGTGCACATTGTTCACCATGCGCCCGAAAGCGCGTCAGGCCACGAATGCAGACCAGCGGCGCCAGGTTATGCTGGACCGGATCGACGCGGGCCCGCCGCCCGGTCTGCTGATGTGGCATGATGGCGATCCGGTGGGCTGGATGCAGATCGGGCCGCGCGCCCTCGTCCCGGAATGGAACAATCCACGCCGCAGTTCGACCCCCCTGCCCGACGCCCCCGCTGACGATCCCGGTGTCTGGGCGATCACCTGCTTCTTTCTGCAGTCGCGTGTGCGCGGCTTGGGCCTGTCGCACACCTTCGTGGCGGCGGGGCTTGCCCATGCCCGCGAGAACGGCGCGCGGATCGTCGAGGCAAGCCCGATGGACCGGTCGAAACACTCGAAATCGGTGGGCCTGTTCGTCGGCTCGACCTCGGTGTTTGAAAAGGCCGGGTTCGACACCGTCGCCCGGCAGAAACCGAACCGGCCCCTGATGCGCAAGATCCTGTAGACGCCGCGCGGGGAATCCCGGCGCCACACCCTTTCCATTCGCGCAAAAATCTTCCACCGTCGCGCGCATGACCATGCGCAAGAAATTCTGGGAATCGATCCCGCTCGACAAGATGACCCCCCAGGAATGGGAGGCGCTATGCGATGGCTGCGGAAAATGCTGTCTGAACAAGCTCGAAGACGCGGATACCGGCGAAGTGTTCTTTACCAATATCGCCTGCCGGTTGCTCGACGACTCGACCTGCCGCTGCTCGAATTACGAGATCCGAAAGACCATCGTGCCCGAATGTGTCGTGCTGACCCCGGCAACGATCGAAACCACCGCCTACTGGATGCCGAAAAGCTGCGCCTATCGCCGCCTCAACGAAGGACGCGGGCTGGCCGACTGGCACCCGCTGATCTCGGGCGATCCCGACAGCGTGCACCGCGCCGGAATCTCCATGCAACACCGCACTCTGGGGGAATTCGATATCCCCCAGGACGATTGGGAAGACCACATCATCGACGAGGAAATCTGATGTTTTTCGCCTCTGACAACACTTCGGGCGCGCCCGAAGAGATTCTGCAAGCCCTGCTGCGCGCCAATGACGGGTTCGCGATGGGCTATGGCGCGGATGCGCTGATGGACCGGGTCCGCGCCCGCATCCGCGATACCTTCGAAGCACCAGAGGCCGAGGTGTTCCTGGTGGCGACCGGCACCGCCGCGAATTCGCTGGCGCTGGCGACGCATATCCA
>JAGRMK010000309.1:0-1634 GCA_020441345.1 Paracoccaceae bacterium | reverse complement strand
CGCTGCTCGAAGGACCACACGGGATCATCGACGCCGACCTGCTGGAGCGAACGCTGGCCAACGCCCCGCGCGGGGTGCACCACGCGCAGCCCGGCATTTTCAGCCTGACCAACCTGACCGAACGCGGTGCGCGGTATACCTCGGCGCAGGTAGCGCGACTGGCGGGCATCGCGCATGACCACGGCCTGCCCGTGCATCTGGACGGAGCGCGCTTTGCCAATGCGCTGGTCGCCGAGGGCTGCACGCCGGCGGAAATGACCTGGCGCGCGGGGGTCGATGTGCTCAGCTTCGGCGGCACAAAGAATGGCTGCCTGGGCGTCGAGGCGGTGGTGATGTTCGATCCCGCCAAGGCCTGGGAATTCGAGCTGCGGCGCAAGCGCGGCGGGCATCTGTTTTCCAAGCACCGCTATCTGTCGGCGCAAATGGACGCCTATCTGACCGACGGGTTGTGGCTGGATCTGGCGCGGCGCGCCAATGCCAGCGCCGCGCGGCTGGAGGCGGGCCTGACGGGGGCCGGTGTCACGCTGGTGCATCCACGCGGCGGCAACATGATGTTCGCCGAGTTCCCCAAGACGGCCCACGCCGCGCTGCGCGCCGCGGGTGCGGTTTACTACGACTGGCCCGGCGAGCCCGACGCGGTCATCGCCCCGGATGCCGCCCAGTGCCGCCTTGTGGCGTCCTGGTCGACGACCGATGCGCATGTCGAGACCTTCGTGGAAACGCTGCGCGCGGCGCTCTGAGCGGCCCTGCCCCTCAGAGCATTGACAGCGCAAACGCCGCCGCCAGCGCGACGATCTGCACCGCAAGGATGCCGTTCAACTGCTGGCGGAAGGGTTCGGACCGGATCTTGTGGCGCAAGACCATCTGACCGATCTTGGCACCGATCGAACCGCCCAGAAACGCCACGGCCAGAAGCCGATCCTCGGGGATGCGTTGCGCTCTGGCGATCGCTGCACGCTTGTCATGCGCAAAGAGCCAGAATGCCGCGCCGTTGATCGCCACGATATAAAGCGCCATCGCCGCTTGGGAAATCATTCGTCCTGTCCGCCTTTACCCGCGTGCCCGTCTTAGTTGAGCCCTCGGCGCGATGCAATGCCGCCACCGGCCAATCGCCCACGGACTCGACCGCCGATGAGCGGCGAACGCCGTAGAAATCGTTATCGCAAACAGGAATGATACCGCTACGGTTTGCGCTAACGCCTTGCGAAATATCAAGTCTTGCCCTTTCTTAGCCAAGATTGGCCCTGTATAAAAAGCGCAATTCGACAGGGTGCGCCCCGCTTTGCCGCCCGTTTTTCCCTATCGGCATCTTGCTCCTCGGAGGCTGGACACATGACCATCACCATCGGCATCAACGGGTTCGGGCGGATTGGCCGCTGCACTTTGGCGCATATCGCCGAAAGCGCACGCAATGATGTCGAGATCGTCGCGATCAACGCCACCGGCCCGATCGAAACCAACGCTCATTTGCTAAAATACGACTCTGTCCATGGCCGCTTCCCGGGACAGATCCGCGTCGAAGGCAATACCATCGATCTCGGCCGCGGCCCGATCCGCGTGATGTCGACCTATAACCCGGACGAGCTGGACTGGGAGGGCGTGGATGTCGTGCTGGAATGCACCGGCAAGTTCAA
>JAGRMK010000308.1:1923-3956 GCA_020441345.1 Paracoccaceae bacterium | reverse complement strand
TCGAATCTCGCCAGCCCGACCATTTTACACGGCCCGCGGCATTCCTGTCGCGGGCCGTGTGCTTATCTGCCTGAGGACATGCCATGGCCCCGATGTCGCCCACGCCCGGTGTTCTGCCCTCGCAAGGTCTGCGCGACCTGATCGCGTCGGGGGCGTTGACCGGAACCCCCGCCATCCTGCCCGATCAGGTTCAGCCCGCCAGCCTCGATTTGCGACTGGGAACGACGGCGGTGCGGCTGCGGGCCTCGTTCCTGCCCGGCACCGGGCGCCGCGTGGCCGACCGCCTGCCCGAGTTCGAAATGCACCGCATGGATCTGCGCGATGGCATGGTGCTGGAAAAGGGCTGCGTCTATGTCGTTGAATTGATGGAACGCCTGGCTCTGCCAGAGGGAATTCAGGCGGTCACCAACGCCAAGAGTTCGACCGGGCGGCTTGATCTGCTGGTGCGGGTGATCACCGATGAGGGCGTCGAGTTCGACCGCGTCGCGCCCGGCTATCGAGGCCCGCTTTACGCCGAGATCTGCCCACGGTCGTTCTCGGTTCTGGTGCGCCCGGGGATGCGGCTTAACCAGATCCGGCTGCGGCGTGGACGTTCTGTGCTGACCGATGCCGAACTGACTGCGTTGAACGCCAGGACGCCGCTTGTCTCGGGGCGTGCGGTGATTTCCGAGGGGCTGGGGTTCTCGGTCGGTCTGCGGCCCGAGACCGGCGATCTGGTTGGCTACCGTGCCAAGCCGCACGCCGGGGTGATCGACCTCGATCGCATCGCGGCCTATGAACCGGCCGAGTTCTGGGAAGAACTGCATTCCGCCAATGGCCAGCTGATCCTCGACCCTGGCGCGTTCTACATCCTGGTCAGCCGGGAATCGGTCTGCATTCCGCCGGGCTATGCGGCCGAAATGGCGCCCTATCTGGCGATGGTGGGCGAATTCAGGGTGCATTACGCCGGGTTCTTCGACCCCGGGTTCGGGTATGCCGAGGCGGGCGGCGCGGGCGCGCGCGGAGTGCTGGAGGTGCGCTGCCACGAGGCACCTTTCGTTCTGGAAGACGGGCAGAACGTCGGGCGGCTGGTGTTCGAACGCATGGCCAACGTGCCCGACGCACTTTACGGCGCCGGAGTTGCCTCGAATTACCAGGGTCAGGGCCTCAAGCTGGCCAAGCATTTCCGCATGGGATGACGGCGCGCGCCACGGGTTTCAGGCCGTGGCGGCGTTCGTCTTGACGGCCAGTTGCCCCTTGGCCCAAGACTTGATCACGCGGGTCGCGACCCAGGGATTCAGCGCCGAAGCGGCGAGCAACAGCACCGCGCCGATCCAGAACCCGACTGCCCCAAGCCCCAGCATCGATGCCGAAGCGCAGGCCGCCAGTGGAAAGGTCAATCCCCCCCAGAGCGGCGAAAACCCCGATTCCAGAAGCCAGCGCGACGACAAGACCAGCACGGTCAGAATGGCCAGCGCAAACAGCCCGAACCCCAGCGCGACATGCGGATCGCCTAGCCGCGCCGCGACGATGGTGAACAGGCTGGCCGGCGCCAGATGAATCGCCAGTAGCGGACGCAACGGCGCCGGCGGGGTGCGGCGCAGCAACTGGCGCGCACTGGTCAGCCAGATCCCCGTGGCGGCGATGATCGTGACATTCAGAACGCCATTTGCAAAGCCGACATATCCCAGCGGAATCAGCGACAGCGGCAACAGGATGTAACCCGCAAAGGACAGGTGGAACACCGGCGTCACGACGCGCGCCTCTTCCGGTCCGGTCATGATCGCCCAGGCAATCAGAAGCCCCAGCACCATCAACGATACAAGGGCAACCCCGGCCAGTCCCAAGGCCAGCGTCGGCTGATACGGCGCCAGCGCGGCGGCGGACAGGGCAATGCACAGCACCATGGCCGCCATCCCCGCGCGGCCCGGCAGCACCGACAGTTCTTCCCAGATCACGCCGGGGCGGCGCAAAGGCTTGGAAAGCCAGGCCACGAGCGAGAAGGCGAAAAGCAGCAGGGTCGCGCCCAGAATCGCCTCGCCCACCGGGGCCAA
>JAGRMK010000308.1:0-1824 GCA_020441345.1 Paracoccaceae bacterium | reverse complement strand
GGCGCCTTGGGCACCAGGGGCGGTGGCGGCGGGAAATGACGAGGCTTGATCTGAGGGACGGGGCGCGGTGTGTCGGTCATGGCGGGGTCTCTGGCTTGTCGGGCCGACAGTGTTTCCTGTCTGCGACGCCGGTGCAAGAGGACAGCCTGTCGCGCAACCAACCCCGGCCGTGTTTGCTGTGCCCCCGATCCGCCGAGGTTTGCGCATTGCCCATAGTGAAGCCGTGCAACCGGCGTTACAAAGAGTTACCCAGCTTGAGAGACCACAATGCCCGACCGTATCCTGAAACCCTGGCCCTTCACCCCTGCCCCGCAACTGGTGGCCGACATCGGCGGCACCAACACGCGGGTTGCGCTGGCGGATTCGGGCGTGCTGCGACAAGGATCGATCCGCCGCTACGCCAATACCGGGCGCGCCTCGCTGGTCGAGATCCTGCGCGCCTATCTGGCCGAGACGGCAACCAGCGAAACCACCGGGGTCTGCGTTGCAGCGGCCGGGCCGGTGCGCGACGGTGTCGCGCGGTTGACCAATCTCGACTGGGAAATCACCGTGCAGGATCTGGCCGAGGTCGGCGGCACCGCACAGGTTGCCATTCTGAACGATCTTCAGGCCCAGGGACAGGCCCTGTCCTCGCTCGATCCGCGCCATTTGCGCACCCTGATGCCCGGACGCCCCGCCACGCCCGAGGCTTCACGGCTGGTGGTCGGCGCCGGAACCGGATTCAACGCGGCGCCGGTGCATCATTCGCCCGCCGGCACGCATGTCTCGCCGTCGGAATGCGGGCATATCCACCTGCCCCAGCACGGCGACCAGGAACAGGCGCTGGCCCGGCACCTGGCCCGCAAGCACGGTATCGCCACGGTCGAAGAGGTGCTTTGCGGGCGTGGTCTGGTGGCGCTGCATCATTGGACCAGCGGTCAGGATCTGTCACCCGATGCGCTGATCGAGGCCCTGGGCGCGGGTGATCCCGCCGCGCGCGAAACCGGCGCGCTTTATGCCCGGATCATGGGCCGCGTGCTGGCCAGCCTGGCCTTGGTGCATTTGCCCTATGGCGGAATTTTTCTGATCGGCGGTGTGGCGCGGGCGATGGCGCCGCACCTGGTCAGTCTGGGCATGGCGCAGAGCTTTGCCGAGATGGGCCGGTTCTCTGAAATGATGGCCGAGTTTCCGGTGCGGGTGATCGAGGACGATTACGCGGCGCTTCTCGGCTGTGCCGCGCATCTGACGCGGATGGCGCCGTGATGCGGGACTTGTCGCGCCGTCCCGAACGGCTCATATCCTTCTGATGCTGCGATTCGCCCCGATCCTTCTGGCGCTGCTCTATGGCTTGCTGTTCTGGCAATTCTCGGCCTGGCGCACCCGGCGCGAGCTGGACGCCCGCGCGACGGTGCTGAACAACGAACCCTTGCGCGCCCTGACCGACCGCATGTCGCATGCGCTCGATCTGCCGCGCATCCGCGTGCATGTCTATGAAATCGAGCCGATCAACGGGCTGGCCGCCCCCGATGGGCGGATCTTTCTGACGCGCGGGTTCCTGAACCGCTATGAGGCGGGCGAGGTTTCTGCCGAAGAACTTGCCTCGGTCATCGCGCATGAGCTGGGTCATGTCGCGCTGGGCCACACGCGGCGGCGGATGATCGACTTTTCCGGCCAGAACGCGGTGCGCGTTGCGCTTTCGGCAATCCTGGGGCGGCTGCTGCCCGGAATTGGGGTCTGGATCGCCAACATGCTGGTTTCGATGCTCGCCGCCAGCCTGAGCCGAAAGGACGAATACGAAGCCGATGAATATGCCGCGGCCTTGCTGACCAAGGCGGGCATCGGCAC
>JAGRMK010000020.1:260-11001 GCA_020441345.1 Paracoccaceae bacterium | reverse complement strand
CCCGCGCCGATCTATGAGGAAGGCGACCTCATCAAGCGGTCGATCCGCGACCTTTAAAACAAGGACATCGACGAGGTTCTGGTCGAAGGCGAGGCAGGCTATCGCACCGCCAAGGACTTCATGAAAATGATCATGCCGTCGCACGCCAAGAACGTGCAGCTCTATCGCGACCAGATGCCGCTTTTCGCGCGGTTCCAGGTCGAAACCTATCTGGGCAGCATGTTCAACCCGACCGTGCAGCTGAAATCGGGCGGCTATATCGTCATCGGCATCACCGAGGCGCTGGTTGCGATCGACGTGAACTCGGGCAAGTCGACGCGCGAAGGCTCCATTGAAGACACCGCGCTGAAGACCAACCTCGAGGCTGCCGACGAGGTCGCCCGCCAGTTGCGTTTGCGCGACCTGGCTGGTCTGATCGTCATCGACTTCATCGACATGGAAGAGCGACGCAACAACGCCGCCGTCGAAAAGCGCATGAAAGACGCGCTGCGCACCGACCGGGCGCGTATCCAGGTCGGGCGCATCTCGGCATTCGGCCTGATGGAGATGAGCCGCCAGCGTCTGCGTCCCGGCATGCTGGAAGCGACGACGCAACCCTGCGCGCATTGCCATGGCACCGGCCTGATCCGCTCGGACAACTCGCTGGCCTTGCAGATCCTGCGCTCGCTGGAAGAAGAGGGCACGCGCAACCGTTCCAAAGAGGTGCTGGTCAAGGCGCCGATCGAGATCGTCAACTACCTGTTCAACGCCAAGCGTGAGCATCTGGCGCAGATCGAGGTGCGCTATGGCATGGCGATCCGGCTTGAGGCCGATACCTCGCTGATCAGCCCCGATTACACGATCGAGAAATTCAAGACCGCGACCCGCATCGTCACCGCGCCGGTGTCGCAGGTGGTGTCGCTGGATGCGCAGACCATGTCGGACATCGACGCCGATTTGGCCGAGGCCGAGGATGCCGAACTCGTCGACGACCGCGAGTCGGCGCCAGAGGACGCGCGCGCCGAGACGCCCGAATCCGCCGAGGCGGGGGATGCGGGCGACGGCAGCAAGCGCAAGCGGCGCCGGCGGCGTCGGCGTCGGGGCGGACAGAACGGCGATCAGAACGGCGACGGATCGGACGATTCGGCATCGGACTCGGATGACGCAGAGACCGGCGACGGCGACGCGGCCGAAAGCGAGGCGCAGACCGTCTCAGAGGCCGCGACAGACGATAGCGCGACCGAAGAACCCGCCAAACCCGTCCGCAAGCGGCGCACGCGGACGCGGGCGAAAAAGGCCGACGAGCCCACCGAAGGGGCAACTGCCCCAGAGGCCGAAACCAGCCCGGACGCGGCAAGCGATGGGGAACCGGCGCCCAAAAAGCGCACCCGCACCCGCCGCAAGCCCAAGCCCGCCGAAGAAGCCCCCGCCGAGGCCAGCACCGATGCCGCTGCTGCAGGCTCGGCAACGACAGAGCCGGTGGTAGAGACCGCGCCGCAGCCCGTGCTTGAATCGGCTTCCGAACCGGTCTCCGAACCCGCCGCCGCGCCGGTCGAGACCACCGTAGAGGCCGCCGTTGAAAGCGCCTCGCCCGAGGCAGCACCCGTGACCGAGGCTGAAGCCGCGCCCATCGTCGAGCCCGAGGGCGCAGCCCCCCAGGCCCCGACCGCCGAGGCGCCCGACGCAGAGGTCGAGGCTAGCGAAACGACCCCGGCGCCAGAACCCGACAAACCCGCCAAGCCCCGCCGCGCAGGCTGGTGGTCGCGCGGCTGATCCTCGGGGTCGAGACGCTGATAGGAACGTGACCGCGCCCCCCGTGACGAACGGGGGGCGCGTGTCTATGAGGGGAACGCCCCTGAACGGAGCCTGGCATGTTTGGTATCGACCTTTTCGACGCGGCGCTGATGCCCTCGCTGGCAGTTTCGCTGCTGGCCGGGGTGCTGTCTTTTCTCAGCCCCTGTGTGTTGCCGATCGTGCCACCGTATCTGGCCTATATGTCTGGCATTTCGATGCGCGACCTGACCGAGAACCGACGCGGGCCCAGCCGCGCGACGCTGCCCGCACTGTTTTTCGTCATGGGGCTCAGCACGGTGTTCCTGTTTCTCGGGTTCACCGCCTCGACGCTCGGCCAGATCTTTCTCACCCACCGCGAGACCTTCGCGCAGATCGCCGGCGCCGTGGTGGTGGTCATGGGGTTGCATTTCCTGGGACTGTTCCGCATCGGCTTCCTTATGCGCGAGGCGCGTCTCGATGCCGGGAACAGGGGCGGCTCGGCGTTCGGCGCCTATGTGCTGGGCCTCGCGTTTGCCTTTGGCTGGACGCCGTGCATCGGCCCGATCCTGGGAATGATCATCACGCTTGCGGCCTCCGAAGGGTCGGTGGCGCGCGGCACCTTGCTGCTTGCGGCTTATGCGGTGGGGCTTGGCCTGCCGTTCTTCCTGGCGGCGGTGTTCATCAGCGGGTCGATGTCCTTGATGAACCGGATCAAACCCTGGCTGGGCGTGATCGAAAAGGCCATGGGCTTGCTGCTGGTCGCGGTCGGCGTTGCCCTGATCACCGGTGCCATGGCCGATTTCTCGTTCTGGCTGCTCGAGGTGTTCCCGGCGCTGCAATCCTTCGGCTGACCCTCTCTTTACTCTGAAAATATCCTGGGGGGTGAGCCCGGAACGGGCGAGGGGGGCAACGCCCCCTTTGGCTGCGACCCGATGGCCCAAAGCCCGCGCTTTTCAATCCCGCCAAACCCGCTTAGCCTGAGCGCAAATCGGGGGCAGGGTATGAACGCGACCACCACAGCGCAGGTCAGACGCCGTCGGGTGTTCTACATTCCGGGCTACGATCCGTTCCCGCCACGCCGCTACCGCGAGCTCTACCGCCGCGAGGGCGCGCGGCAGGCGGCGATCTCGGGCTATGCCCTGACCCTCTCGGCGCAAGACCCAGGATCAGCCGATTATGGCTGGCGGGTCGATACGCGGATTGGCGGTCAAGACACGGCGGCGCGGGTCACGGTGCTGGTCTGGGCCGATCTGGTGCAGAATTCGATGCGGCGCGGCGTGCTGGGCACATATCTGTTGATGCTGCAAACGCTGTGGATCTTTGCCACGACCGGTGCACTCTGGGCGATGATCCGGCTGCGCCCGGGTCCGATGCTGGCCGGGGCCTGGCCGGTGGCGATGCTGACCGGGCAGTTGTTGCTGGCGGGTCTGGCGGGCTGGGGGCTGGGGCAGGGGGCGCACTGGCTCGTTCCGGGCTGGCCGGGCGCGGGGCTGGGTCTGGCGGCCGGGCTGGGTCTGACGCTGGCGATCCTGCACGCGTTCCGGCGCTGGGATGCAAAGCTGTATGCCTATTACCTGCTCTATGACTTCGCCCACACCGCCGCCCATCGCGGTGCATATGACCCGGCGCTGAGCCGCCGCTTGTCGGACTTTGCGGCGCAGATCCACGCGGCGCTGGCCGAGGATCTCGACGAGGTGCTGGTGGTCGGCCATTCATCGGGCGCGGCGCTGGCGGTGTCGGTGGTGGCCGAGGTGTTGCAGGGCGATCTGCCCGATGGCGCGCCGCCGCTGGCGCTGCTGACCCTGGGCGAGGCGATCCCGATGCAAAGCTTCCTGCCCCGGGCCCATCGCCTGAGGCGCGACTTGCAAGTCCTGTCCATCAGTGATGCGATCACCTGGGTCGATATCACCGCCAAGGGGGACGGCGTGTGTTTTGGCCTGTGCGATCCGGTCGCCGTGACGGGCGTCGCGCCCCCGAAGCAGCGCTGGCCCCTGGTCCTCTCGGCAGCGTTCAGCAAAAGTCTGAAACCCGAAACCTGGCGGCGGCTGCGACGGCGGTTCTTCCGGCTTCACTTTCAGTATCTCGCAGCTTTCGACGCGCCGCGCGACTATGACTATTTCCAGCTGACCGCCGGGCCGCAAACGCTGGCGGCGCGCTATGCCGGGCGGGCTCCGTCGCCAAGCCGGATCGTGGCACCCCATTCCCCGCACCGGGGGCTGTCGTGACCCGCATCGTTCCGCCAAAGCCCCGGTCCCGCGACGACCGGTTCGACTTTCTGCGCTATCTGCGGGCGTTCCGGCACGACATCCTGTCGGCAAATCCAGAGCGTCTGTATCGCGCCAAGATGGCCGAGTTCCGTATCCCGTTCCTGCATACGTTTCTGGTCAACGAACCGCCCCTGTGGCGGCATGTGCTGACCGAGCATCCGCGCGATTTTCCCAAGTCGCCCCGCATGGCGGCGGGGTTGGAGCCCTTGCTGGGGCAGGGCGTGTTCCTGACCAATGGCGCGCAATGGGAACGCCAGCGCCGCATCATCGACCCGGCATTCGAGGGCGGACGGCTGCGCGACACGTTTCCGGCGATGCTGGCGGCAGCGCGGGCCTCAGTGGCACGCCTGACACCGTTGGCCGACGGCCAGGCGGTCGAAGTCGAGGCGCAAATGAGCCACGCAACGGCCGATGTGATTTTTCGCACCCTGTTCTCGATGCCGATCGAGGACCAGACGGCGATGGCGGTGTTTCACGAATTCCGCACCTTCCAGGGCACCCAACCCTTGCTGAACCTCGCCGCCTTTTTGCCGCTGCCGCGCTGGATGCCCCGGTTTCACCGCCGCGCGACGCTGCGGTCGGCCCGCCGGATCCGCGCCCTGACCCGCGATATGGTCGAGACGCGGCGCCGTTCGATTGCCGATGGCACCGCGCCCGACGATCTGGCGACCAAGATCATGACGACCGCCGACCCGCAGACCGGCGAGACCTTTGGCGATGACGAGATGATCGACCAGGTGGCGGTGTTCTTTCTGGCCGGTCACGAAACCTCGGCCTCGGCACTGGCCTGGGCGCTGTATGTGCTGGCGCTGGACCCCGAAACCCAGGCGCACCTGGCCGACGAGGCGACGCGCGTGTTGGGCGGAGAGCCGGATCAGCCGATCGATTTTTCCGCCGTCACGCGGCTCAAACAGGCACGCGACGTATTCCGCGAGGCGCTGCGACTTTATCCGCCGGTGCCGATGCTGGTGCGCGAGGCAGCCTGTCCGGCGACCTTCCGGGGGCGGTCGGTTCCGAAAGGCGCGCAAGCGGTGGTCAGCCCCTGGTATCTGGGGCGGCATCAGGCGCTATGGGACGACGCGGATGCGTTCTGTCCCGCGCGCTGGTCAACGCCCCAGGGCAAGGCGGCCGCGCGCGACGGGTTCCTGCCGTTTTCAGCGGGGCCACGGGTTTGCACCGGGGCCGGGTTCGCGATGATCGAGGGGCCGCTGATCCTGGCGCTATTGGCGCGGGCCTTTGTCTTCGAGGGACTCCCGAAACACCCCCCCGAACCCGTTGCGCAATTAACCGTCAGATCGCGCAATGGAATTTGGTTGAAAATTACGCGCAGACCCGATGTTCCGAGCGAATTTGTCGCATAGAGAATTTTTTCTTGGACAGATTGGTAAGATTATTTTACCTCTTGAGCCATGGAGGAGAGTCTGCCCGAACCCGGCGGCGCGGTTTTGCCGCACTGAGGGTTGACGCAGCCGGTCCTTCATGTTCGCTTGATCGCGCGGCTGATGAGTGCCGGGCAAAGCCCCAACGATGACAACGAGCCGCTCACAGGGAGAGAGATATGAAGAAAATTCTGACGACAACCGCCTTGGTTGCCACCATGGCCGCAGGCACCGCTTCGGCGCAGCAAAACTGGAACCTGCAATCCACCTATCCGGGCACGCTTCCGCAGCTCGGCACCCTGGGTCAGCGCATCGCCGACCAGATCACCGCGATCACCGGTGGCGAAATCACCATGACCTTCCAGAACCCGGGCGGCGTCGTTCCGGCGCTGGAAGTGTTCGATGCGGTCGGTTCGGGCGCTGTTGAGGCCGGTTGGTCGACCCCCGGCTACTGGGCTGGCCGCGTGCCGGCGCTGCAACTGCTGGCGGCCGTTCCGTTCGGTCCGCAAGCCGGCGAATACATCGCCTGGCTGAAGTTCGGCGGCGGTCAGGACTTCCTCGAAGAACTCTATGAGCCCCACAACATCCACTCGATCATCTGCGGCGTGATCGCGCCCGAGGCGTCGGGCTGGTTCCGCAACGAGCTGAACGGTGTCGAGGATCTGCGCGGCCTGTCGATGCGCTTCTTCGGTCTGGGCGCCAAGGTCATGGAGCGCATGGGCGTGTCCACCCAGCTGCTGGCCGGCGGCGATATCTTCCCGGCGCTGGAACTGGGCACCATCGACGCCACCGAGTTCTCGATGCCCGCCATCGACCTCAACCTCGGTTTCTACCAGGTTGCGCAGCACTATTATTTCCCGGGCTGGCACCAGCAGTCGACGATGTTCGACCTGATGATCAACCTTGATCTGTGGGAATCGCTGGACGAGCGCACCCAGCTGATGATCGAGACGGTCTGTGACGCCAACATCACCTACGGCCTGGCCGAAGGCGAAGCGATCCAGGTCGAAGCCCTGCGCGTGCTGGAAGAAGAGCATGGCGTGCAAATCCACGAGTGGTCGACCGAAGACCTCGCGGCTCTGGAAGCCGCCTGGCATGAAGTCGCCGCGGAACTGGTCGCCGAAGACGAGGACTTTGCCCGCGTCTACGAAAGCTACCTCGCGTTCCGTGCCGGATATGCCCGGTGGCGCGATCTGGGCTATCTGGACTGATCTTCAGACAGCCTGAGACCAGGGGCACCCCGCGCAACGGGGTGCCCCGACTCGCAAGAAAAATCAAATTCAGGGGGCAGGGACGGCCATGGGCACGATACTGTCATTGATCACCATCGCGGCAGCGGCCGTGATCGTTGTGCTTGATCCGACCTCGACGCTGGTCTTCGTTGCGCTGGGTGTGATCGTAGTATCGCACATCGGCGCCTTGCTGTTGCGCGCCGGTCCGGGCTGGTTCGTGGCGGCGACGCTGCTGGGCTGGTCGTCGATCATGTTTTCGACGCCGCTGGCGTTGACTGTAACGCAGTTGAACCAGTTGCGCCGCATCGTCCGTCGTGAACGCGACGGCTGGCAAGAGGCGCAGGCAACGCTCGAGTTCTTCGAGCCGCTGGTGAATTACGCGACCCCGCTGCTGATCGCGCTGACCGTGTTCTTTGTCGTCACGGCCCTGCTGGCCCTGGTGCGCGCACCGCAGGGGGCGCATCGTTACATGCTGGACGCGGCAAACGGCCTGGCCAAGACCTGCGTCAAGGTTGGCAGCCTGGCGGCGTTCCTGTTCCTGCCGATGATCGTGATCATTCTTTATGACGTGGTCCAACGCAAATATCTGGGTTGGGATCCGAGTTTCACGAGCACCTGGATGTATGAGATGTTCAGCTCGACCCGGTTGCAGGAAATGCAGTGGCATCTGCACGCCGTGCTGTTCCTGATGGCGCTGGGGTATGGCTATGTAAGGGATGCTCATGTGCGAATCGAGCTGGTGCGCGATACGCTGGGGTCACGCAGCCGCGCCTGGATCGAGCTTCTGGGGGCGCTCTTGTTCATGGTGCCGTATTGCTATGTGGTCATCGAATACGGCAACGAGAACGCGCTGCGCGCCTTCCATATCGGCGAAGGCTCGGATGCGTTGACCGGCCTGGATCATCGCTTCATCATCAAGGGATTCCTGCCGCTTGGCTTTGTATTCGTCGCCCTGGCGGGTCTGTCCGCGGCGTTGAAATCCGTTGTCTATCTGTTCGGCCCCGCAAGCATGCGCGCCGAGTCCGGTCAATACGCCGGTGACACCCATACGCCACACGCGGCAGAAGCCTGATCGGGGAATTCTTCATGGAAACGATTATCCATTTCATGCCGCTGATCATGTTCGGCGTGCTGGCGGTGGTCCTGTTCACCGGCTATCCGGTGGCCTTCATCCTGGGCGGTATCGCGCTGCTGTTCGCGGTACTGGGCGATTGGGCTGGGGTGTTCCGGCTTGACCAGATCCAGTTGATCCCGTTGCGGATCTACGGCGGAACAATGGCCAGCCTGGTGCTGGTGGCGATTCCGATGTTCACCTTCATGGGCACCATGCTGGAAAAATCGGGGGTCGCCACGGACCTGCTGGAGGCCTTGCAAGTGCTGCTGCGCCGGGTTCCCGGAGGGCTGGCGCTGTCGGTGACGCTGATGGGCACGATCATGGCCGCGACCACGGGCATCATCGGCGCGTCCGTGGTGATGATGACGCTGATGGCCTTGCCGGTGATGATCAAGGCCAATTACTCGATCCCGCTGGCCACCGGCACGATCGCCGCTTCGGGGACGCTGGGCATCCTGATTCCGCCGTCGATCATGCTGGTCATCATGTCCGACCTGCTGTCGGTTCCGGTGGGCACGGTGTTCATTGCCGCCATCGTTCCGGGGGTGCTGCTGGCGCTGCTGTATACGCTCTACATTTTCCTGCTGTGCCGCTGGAAACCGCATCTGGCGCCGCCGATGGACGAAGATGCGGGCCCGGCGACGCGCGGCGAGTTCTGGAAGATGATCTTCCGGTCCTTCCTGCCGCCGATCTTCCTGATTTCGGCGGTGCTGGGGTCGATCTTTGCCGGGATCGCGACGCCAACCGAAGCCTCGGGCGTGGGCGCCGCCGGTTCGGTTCTGCTCGCCTGGTTCAACCGTCGTCTCAGTTGGGAGGTGCTCAAGGACGTTTGCCAGCGGTCGGCGCTGACCGGGGCCATGCTGTTCGGGATCTTCGTCGGCGCGACCGCGTTTTCCTTCGTCTTCAAGTCGATTGGCGGCGAGCATCTGATCATCGAGTTTATCCAGAGCTCTTCGGCCGGCCCCTGGTCGATCCTGTTCGTGCTGATGGCCATGGTCTTTGCGCTGGGGTTCTTCTTTGACTGGATCGAGATCACGCTGATTGTGCTGCCGATCTTTGCCCCGATCGTCGCGCTTCTGGACTTTGGCGGACATGTCGGGGTCTGGGACGGGGTGTCGAACCCGATTGTCATCTGGTTCCTGATCCTGGTCGCGGTGAATCTGCAAACCAGCTTCCTGACTCCGCCCTTCGGCTTTGCGCTGTTCTACCTCAAGGGGGTGGCCCCGCCCGAGGTGAAGATCCAGCAAATCTATGCCGGGATCATTCCCTTCGTGATGCTTCAGGTGCTCGGCCTTTTCCTGTGCGTGGTGTTCCCGGCGCTGGTGCTGTGGTTGCCCAGTTTCGCACTCGGCGGGTAAGTCGAGAAACGATCATCGAGGGTCGGGCGGCGGGGTTTCCGCCGCCCGTTTCACTGTTTCAAACATCAAGACAGGGGTTCACCGATGTTCTTCGATCCGGTGCTCTACGGGTTTGTCTTTCTGGGGCTGTTCACGCCCGGACCGAATGTCATCATGCTGACCTCATCGGGGGTGCGGTTCGGGTTCTGGCGCACTTTGCCGCATCTTTTTGGCGTGGTGCTGGGCGTCGGGATCACGGCGGGGATCACGGCGATGGGGGTGGGTGCCGCGGTGACGGCCTCGCCGGTCTTGAACACGGTGCTGAAACTGGGTGCGGGCGGGTTCATCCTGTGGATGGCCTGGGGTTTGTGGAAAGCCTCGGCCAAGCCGCGCGCGGCGCAGGATCCCGATGAAAAGCCGCTGTCGTTCTGGGGTGCGGTGCTGTTTCAGTGGATCAACCCCAAGGTCTGGGCGGTCGCCTTTGCGGCCTCGGCGGGATACAGCGCCGGGTTGCCGATGCTGCTGGAGGCGTTGCGCCTGGGCACGGCGTTTTCCTCGCTCAACCTGGTTGTCTGCCTGTTCTGGACAGCGGCGGGATCGCTGTTGACCGCGCTTCTTGCGACGCCGATGGCGTGGAAGGTGTTCTTGCGGGTCATGGCCGTGCTGCTTGCGGCGTCGGCGCTGCTGGTGTTTCGATAAGGCGCCGCCTGCGGCGGCCCGTGGTCAGCCCGCACCGGTCCTGGCGGCCCGGAGCGGGCGGTTTTGCCTCCGGCGGGGATATTTCCAGAGCAAAGATGACGCAGGGTCGGACAGGGACTCTTGCGATTCTGTTTGACCGAATCTGGTGTGCAGGGTATTTATTGAACGAGCGTTCAATAAGCTGCCGATCAGCACCCGGAGGAGGGGCCATGTTCACCGCATCCATGAAATTCGACCTGGGCGAAGACGTCAACGCGCTGCGCGATACCGTGCATCGCTGGGCGCAAGACCGGGTGCGCCCGATGGCCGCCGAGATCGACAAGAGCAACGCCTTTCCGGCCGCGCTGTGGCGCGAGATGGGCGATCTGGGCCTTCTGGGGATTACGGTCTCGGAGGAATACGGCGGCGCGGCGATGGGGTATCTGGCGCATTCGGTCGCGGTGGAAGAAATCGCGCGCGCTTCGGCCTCGGTCAGCCTGTCGTATGGCGCGCATTCGAACCTCTGCGTGAACCAGATCAAGTTGAATGGCACGCCCGAGCAGAAGGCGAAATACCTTCCTGACCTGGTAAGTGGCGCCAAGGTCGGCGCGCTGGCGATGTCCGAGGCCAGTGCCGGGTCGGATGTCGTGTCGATGAGCCTGCGCGCCGAAAAGAAGAACGACCGCTTCGTGTTGAACGGCACGAAATACTGGATCACCAATGGGCCGGATGCCGACACTCTGGTCGTCTACGCCAAGACCGATCCGTCGGCGGGATCGAAGGGGATCACCGCCTTCCTGATCGAGAAAACCATGGCCGGGTTCAGCACCAGCGCGCATTTCGACAAGATGGGAATGCGTGGGTCGAACACCGCCGAGCTGGTGTTCGAGAATGTCGAGGTGCCGTTCGAGAATATCCTCGGCGAAGAAGGCCGGGGCGTGCGCGTGTTGATGGCGGGGCTGGATTTCGAGCGCGTGGTGCT
>JAGRMK010000020.1:0-172 GCA_020441345.1 Paracoccaceae bacterium | reverse complement strand
GGCAGTTTCCAGTTGATGCAGGGCAAGATGGCCGACATGTACACGGCGCTGAACTCGGCCCGGGCTTATGTCTATGAGGTCGCCAAGGCCTGCGACCGCGGCGAGGTGACGCGCGCCGATGCTGCGGCCTGCTGTCTGTATGCCTCGGAACAGGCGATGGTGCAGGCGCATC
>JAGRMK010000307.1 GCA_020441345.1 Paracoccaceae bacterium | reverse complement strand
GCGGGGCGTGATACGCCTCGTAGTGGAATTGTGCCATGCTCGCCTCACGAAACCCGCCGGATTTTCCCGGTCTTGGTCCACCTTCACTTGCCACGTCCGGCACATGCCGGACGCCGCCCCGTCAAGCGCGCTGGCCTGAAATCAGCGCATTTCCTCGACGGGATTAACCCCAAGGATAGCAAGACCTGCGGAAATAACAACGCCCACGGCACGCGCCAGGGCGATTTTGCCGCGCATTGCGACCAGATCGTCCTGAACAAAGCGCAAACCGGGCTCGTCATTGCCCCGGTTCCAATGGCCGTGCAGATCGCCCGCCAGTTCCATGAGATAACCGGCGATGCGGTGCGGCTCATGTGCACGCGCGGCGATTTCCACCTGCCGCGGCCAATCGGCGATCTTGCGGATCAGCGCCAGTTCCGCAGGATGATCGAGCTGCGACAGGCCAGCCCCGGCCAGCGCGGCGTCGGATGTTTCGACCCCAGCCTCGGCCGCCTTGCGCAGCACCGACGCGACACGGGCATGGGCGTATTGCACATACCNNCATACCAGACCGGGTTGTCGCGCGATTGTTCCAACACCTTGTCGAAATCGAAATCCAGCGGCGCGTCGTTCTTGCGGGTCAGCATCACGAAGCGCGTCACGTCCGGGCCAACCATCTCGACCACGTCGCGCAGGGTCACGAAGGTGCCCGCGCGTTTCGACATCTTGAATGGCTCTCCGTTCTTGTAAAGCTTGACCAGTTGCACCAGCTTGATATCGAGCGGAACACGCCCCCGCGACAGCGCCGAAACCGCCGCCTTCATGCGCTTTACATAGCCGCCGTGATCGGCCCCGAACACGTCGATCAGCAGATTGAACCCGCGCTGCACCTTGTCATAGTGATAGGCGATGTCGGGCGCGAAATAGGTCCAGCCGCCATCCGATTTCATCACCGGACGATCCACGTCATCGCCATGCAGGGTCGAGCGGAACAGCGTCTGCTGGCGCGGCTCCCAGTCTTCCAGCGTCTTGCCCTTCGGCGGATCCAGAACACCCTCGTAGATCAGATCCATGTCGCGCAGCGTCTGCAAGGCCTCTTCGATCTTGCCGGTGCCATAGAGCGCCTTCTCGCTGGAATAGACATCCATCGTCACGCCCAGCGCCGCCAGATCGGCGCGGATCATGCCCATCATGGCCTCGGTCGCATGGGCGCGGAAGGCGGGTAGCCATTCGGCCTCGGGCTTGCCCAGCATGCTGTCGCCATACTGCTCTTTCAAAGCCTCGCCAACGGCGATCAGATAGTCGCCGGGATAAAGCCCCTCGGCGATCTCGGGGCTGAGCCCGTTGGCCTCGCGGTAGCGTTCATAGGCCGAACGTGCCAGCACATCGACCTGAGCGCCACCGTCGTTGATATAGTATTCACGCGTCACGGCGTAGCCTGCGAAATCCAGCAGACTGGCCAGCGCGTCGCCCACGACAGCGCCCCGCGTGTGGCCGACATGCATCGGCCCGGTGGGGTTGGCCGAAACGAATTCGACATTGACCTTTTGCCCCTGCCCCAGCGTGGCACGGCCGAAATCCTTGCCCGCGGTCAGCGCCGCCGCGACCACGGCCTGCCAGACCTGCGGCGCAAGGCGCAGGTTCAGGAATCCGGGCCCCGCCACCTCGGCCGAGGCGATGCGCGGGTCTTCGATCAGACGCGCTGCCAGGTTTTCGGCGATCTCGCGCGGCTTGAGCCCGGCAGGCTTGGCCAGGACCATCGCGGCATTTGTCGCCATGTCGCCATGCGCCGCGTCGCGCGGCGGTTCGACGGTGACCGCGGCCGTGCCCAGATCGGCGGGCAAGGCACCGTCACGTGTCATCGCCTCAAGGCAGTCGAGCACCAGCCCACGGATATCGGTAAACAGGTTCATCGGTCTTTTCCTTTGCTGCCCCTGCACTATCACGGCTTGGGCGAAGGTCAATCACCAGCAGGTGCAAACAGGACGGGGGCGTTGCCCCCTCTGCGCTGCGCGCATTCACCCCCAGGATATTTGAAGAGTAAAGAGGGGGTTAAGAAGGGGTTAAAGCGCGAGACCCATGCGCCCTGCGAGATCGCAGAAGAATTGCCAGGCGACGCGACCCGACCGCGAGCCGCGCGTGGCTTGCCATTCGATCGCCTCGGCGCGCAAGATCGCGGGATCCACGGTCAGTCCCCAGGCGCGGACATAGCCGTCGATCATCGCGAGATATTCATCCTGGCTGCAGGGGTGAAACCCCAACCAGAGGCCGAAGCGGTCCGACAGCGACACCTTTTCCTCGACCGCTTCCGAGGGCGAGATGGCCGAGGAGCGTTCGTTCTCGATCATGTCGCGCGGCATCAGGT
>JAGRMK010000306.1 GCA_020441345.1 Paracoccaceae bacterium | reverse complement strand
CGGGCGTGTAATAGAACAGCTCATGCCCGCGGGCCTGTGCCTCTTCCGCCAGGCGGAACGTGCTGTCGGCGTTGATGTTGACCGCCGTGACCGGATCCATCTGAAAAGCGATTCGCAACGCCATGACACCTCCTGCGGGTTTCGGGGAATGCCCCTTCGACCCTAGATGACGCAGGTACGGCAAAGATTCAATCGCCACCGGTCACGCGCTGAGTGCGTTCTCGACAATCTCGATGCGGCCTTGGGCATCGATCAGCGCTACGTCGAACCGGGCCAGCGTATCCAGCCCGGATTTGCAATGGCCCAGAAATTCAGAAGCGGCGTCGAAGAGCCGGGTGATCTGACGGGCGCTCAGCCGTTCGGCTGCACGCGCGTGATCGCGGCTTTTCTTGACCTCGACAAAGACATAGCCGTCCCCGTCCCGGGCGATCAGGTCGATTTCACCGCCTTTTCCGCGCCAGCGATGCGCCGTCACGGGCATACCCCGCCGTTCATAGTCGCGCGCAACCTGATCCTCGGCAGAAAGCCCGGCATGATAAGAAACCGCGCCACTCATCACCTAATCCCCTTTCGTCAGGGCCAATGCCCGTTGATACACCTGCCGCCGCGGCAACCCGGTCCGGGCGACGACATGATCGACCGCCTCGCGCAGGGTTGATCCGGCCAGCACCGCCAGAAGCTGCGCATCGAGATCAATCGCTTCGCCCGCCCCCTCGGGCGCACAGCCGACCAGCAGAACGATTTCCCCCTTCAAATCGCGTCCTTCGATAGCCTGCGCCACCTCAGAGACGGAGCCGCGCACCACCTCTTCGAATCGTTTGGTCAGTTCCCGACACAACGCGCAGGCCCGCCCTTCCCCCAGAGTTTCACCGATTTCCCCTAACAGTCGGTGAATGCGTTTGGGGGATTCATAAAACGCCAGCGTCGCCGGGATCTGCGCGGCTTCGGCCAGAAAACGCTTGCGCGCTGCGCCCTGTGCCGGAGCGAAGCCCATGAAGCAGAAGCGATCCGTTGGCAAACCGCCGACGGCCAGTGCCGTCAGAACCGCCGAGGCGCCCGGTGCCGCGACCACGTCATACCCGGCGTCGATCGCGCTGCGCGCCAGCTGGAACCCCGGATCCGACACCATCGGCGTGCCGGCCTCGGGGGCGAAAGCCACCGATTTGCCTTCGGCAAGCGCGGCCAGCAGACGGGGGCGCATCTGCGCGCCATTGTGATCGTGGTAGGCCAGCAACGGCCGCCCTTCCAGGCGGATGCCGTGGATTTCCATCAGACGCCGCAGGCTGCGCGTATCTTCGGCGGCCAGGATGTCGGCCCCGGCCAGAATATCCAGCGCCCTCAAGGTGATGTCACGCGCAGCGCCGATCGGCGTGGCGATCAGGTGAAGGCCGGGAGGCACGTGTCGCGGGCTGGCAACAAAGCGCGGGCCGGAATGCTCGGGTTCTTGCTCATGGGTCATGCGGGGTCCACTGACACGTTTACTTCGCCGGGTCGAATCCTTAGTGTTGCGCGCGGCGGTCCCCGCCGCAAGCCGCCACCGCGAGGAGTTCGATGCGCGCCGTGAAATCCCCTTTCCAGATCCCCCGTCCCCGCATCGCCGCCGGTGCCGCCGCACGTCCGACACGCCGCGCCGTTCTGGCGCTTGGCGCCGCCTCGGCGCTCACCGCCTGCACACCTTCGGGCTTTGGCGCCTTGTCGCCACGGATCGATCCGAACGCGCCGGTGACCGTGGCGCTGCTGGTGCCGTCGGGCTCGGCGACCCAGGGCGATGAGATCCTGGCAGCCAATCTGGAAAACGCGGCGCGGCTGGCGGTCTCGGACCTGTCGGGCGTGCAGATCGACCTGCGCGTCTATTCCACGGCGGGCGACCCCGCAACCGCCGCGCAAATGGCACGCCGCGCCGCCGACGAGGGCGCGCGGATCATCCTGGGTCCGGTGCGCAGCGCCGAAGCGAACGCGGTCGGTGCCGCCGTCGCCGGCGACGGGTTGAACGTGTTGAGCTTTTCCAACAACCCGGCAATCGCCGGCAACAACGTCTTCGTGCTGGGCCTGACGCCCGACAATGCCGCGCGCCGGGTGTTCGAATACGCGGCCCGCAACGAGCGCGGGCAGGTCATGGTTGTGGGGGAAAACACCGCCTCGGGGCAATTGGTTCTGGCCGCCGTGAGCCGCGGGCTGGAGGGCACGGGCGCCAGCATCGTCGCGACCCAGACCTACGAGTTCTCGCAGCAGGGGATTGTCACCGCGCTGCCCGCGATTGCCGAAGCGGCGCGTAATTCCGGGGCGCAATCGGTGTTGTTCACCGCCGACAGCGCCGGGGCCCTGCCGGTGCTGGCGCAATTGCTGCCCGACAACCGCATCGCCTACCCGCAGTTTCAGTTCATGGGCATCACCCAATGGAACGTGCCGCCCGCGACCCTACAACTGCGCGGGTTGCAAGATGGCTGGTTCACGATGCCCGACCCGGCGCTGACCGCGCAGTTCGAAGCCCGGTTCACCGAGGCCTTCGGGCAGGCGCCGCATCCGATCGCCGGGCTGGCCTATGACGGCATCGCCGCGATCGGTGCCTTGCTGGGCACGGGCGCGACCGATGCGTTGTCGCGGGCCTCGCTGACGCAGGGGTCCGGGTTCGTGGGCGTGAATGGCGTGTTCCGGCTGATGCCCGACGGCACCAACCAGCGCGGTCTGGCCCTGGCAACGATCCGCAACAACGCGGTGGTGATCCTGGAACCGGCACCACGCAGCTTTGCCGGGTCCGGCGCGTAAGGGGACATCGTGGCTCTGACTGAATCCGCCGGGGTTGCCCCCGTGACCTGTGGCTATGCAAACCCTCCGGCACCCGATGAGCCGCTGATCTGTGCCGAAGCCGCGATCTGCGATCTTGCCCAGCTGGACGCGCGCCTGTCCGGGGGGCTGGTCGATCTGACAGAGGCGCGCGACATCCGGGCCTTTACCGTCAAGACCCTGCTCGACACGCTGCGTCACGGCAACGAGGCTCTGCAAAGCGCTCTGGCCGCCGCCCCGCGTGAGGCGCGGTCTTTCGTGCGCGCCCAGACCTGGCTGACCGATATCGTCGTGACCTGCGCCTTGAACGTCGCGCAGCGCCATCTGCACGTCAACCATGCCCCGACCGAGGGACAGCGCATGGCCGTTCTGGCCGTCGGCGGCTATGGCCGCGCCGAGATGGCGCCGCAGTCCGATGTCGATCTGCTGTTTCTGACCCCCTACAAGGTCACCGGTTGGGCAGAGAGCGTGATCGAATCGACGCTATATATTTTGTGGGATCTGAAGCTGAAGATCGGCCATTCCAGCCGCACCATCGACGATTGCCTGCGTCTTGGCCGCGAGGATTACACGATCCGCACCGCGCTGCTGGAGCAACGCTTCCTGACCGGCAACGAAACACTGGCGGTCGAGTTGAAAACCCGGCTCTGGAAGGAACTGTTCACCGATACCCAGGCCGACTTCGTCGAGGCCAAACTGGCCGAGCGCGACGCCCGTCACCAGAAACAGGGCGGACAGCGTTACATGCTGGAGCCCAATGTCAAAGAGGGCAAGGGCGGGTTGCGAGACCTGCAAACCCTCTACTGGATCGCCAAATACATCTATGGCGTCGAAAAGGCCGCCGAACTGGTGGCGCATGGCTTTTTCACCGAGGCAGAATACCAGAGCTTTCGCGCCGCAGAGACCTTTCTTTGGGCGGTGCGGTGCCACATGCATCACCTCACCGGGCGCGCGGTCGATCAGCTGACCTTCGACCTGCAACCCGAGGTCGCCGAGCGCATGGGTTTTCTGGACCACGGCGGGCGCCGCGCGGTCGAGCATTTCATGCAATCCTATTTCCGTCACGCCACGCAGGTCGGGGAACTGACGCGGATCTTCTTGACCGCGCTGGAAAACCGCCATGTCAAACGGTTGCCGGCGCTGCTGGGTCTGCTCAGGCGGCGCAAGAAGGTCAAGGATGGCTATCGCGTCGATCTGAACCGACTGAACGTCGCCGACCCCCAGGCGTTTCTCGAGAACCCGGTCAACCTGCTGCGGATCTTCGAGGAAGCGCTGCGCACCGGCTTGCTGATCCACCCCGACGCGATGCGGCTGATCGCCGCCAATCTGGACAAGATCGACGGCGAGGTCCGCGAGAACGCCGAAGCTGTGCGAATCTTCCTGGATCTGCTGCTTAAGCACGGCAACCCGGAACGCGCACTCAGGCGGATGAACGAATTGGGCGTGCTGTCGGCTTTCATCCCCGAATTCGAACCGATCGTGGCGATGATGCAATTCAACGTCTACCACCACTATACGGTCGATGAGCATACCATCCAGTGCATCAGCACCCTGGCGCAGATCGAGCGCAAGGAACTGGTCGAGGAATTGCCGGTCGCGTCGAAGATCCTGACCGACGGCGTGAATCGCAAGGTGCTCTATGTCGCGCTGTTGTTGCACGACATCGGCAAGGGCCGGCCCGAGGATCATTCGGTTCTGGGTGCACAGATCGCGCGGCGCATCGCTCCCCGCCTGCGGCTGAATGCCGAAGACAGCGAAACCGTGGAATGGCTGGTGCGCCATCACCTGCTGATGTCCGACGTGGCGCAAAAACGCGACATCGGAGACCCGCGCACGGTGCGCGATTTCGCCAAGGCGGTGAAATCGAAAAAGCGGCTGGACCTGCTGACCGTCTTGACCGTCTGCGACATCCGTGGCGTCGGGCCGGGCACTTGGAACAACTGGAAAGCGATGCTGCTGCGCCAGCTCTACGCCGACACGGAGATCGCGCTGGAACAGGGGGTCGAGGCGCTGAACCGCTCACACCGCGAGGACGAGGCCAAGCGCGCCCTGCGCGAGGCGCTGGCGGATTGGCCGCGGGCCGATCTGCGCACCGAGACCGCGCGCCATTACGGCCCTTATTGGCAGGGGCTGCCGACCGAAACGCATATCGTTTTCGCGTCGATGCTGCGCGATCTGGGGGATTCGGAGATCCGCGTCGATCTGCATCTGGACGAAGGGCGCGATGCGACCCGCGCCGCCTTTGCCCTGGCCGATCATCCGGGGATTTTCTCGCGGCTCGCCGGGGCGCTGGCGCTGGTTGGCGCGAATATCGTCGATGCGCGCACCTATACCTCGAAAGACGGCTATGCGACGGCGGTGTTCTGGATCCAGGACGCCGAGGGACATCCCTATGAGCAAGAGCGCATGCCACGTCTGCGCAAGATGATCGAACGCACCTTTGCCGGCGAGATCGTCGCCACCGAGGCATTGAAAAGCCGCGACAAGGTCAAGAAGCGCGAGCGCCAGTTCCGGGTGCCGACCAACATCGCCTTCGACAACGACGGCTCGGACATCTACACGATCATCGAGGTCGATACCCGCGACCGCCCCGGCCTTCTGTATGACCTGACGCGCACCTTGGCGGCGAACAACATCTATATCGCCAGCGCGGTGATCGCGACCTATGGCGTGCAGGTGGTCGATACCTTCTATGTCAAGGACATGTTCGGTTTGAAGCTGCACACCAGATCGCGCCAGGAAGCGCTGGAAAAGAAGCTGCGAGAAGCGATCGACGCGGGCGCCAAACGGGCCGCGCAGGCATGAAACCGATCCGTCTGGTGCGCAGTTTCGCCACCGTGGGCGGCTGGACACTGGCCAGTCGCATCCTGGGTTTCGTGCGCGACGCCTGGATCGCGGCGGTTCTGGGCACCGGCCCTGCCGCGCAGGCCTTCATCGTCGCCTTTTCGCTGCCCAACATGTTCCGCCGGTTCTTTGCCGAGGGCGCGTTCAACACCGCCTTCGTGCCGATGTTCGCCAAGAAATACGAGGCGGGCGAAGGCGCCGGGGAATTCGCCCGCGAGGCTTTGTCGGGCCTAGCCACCGTCGTTCTGGGTCTGACCCTGCTGGCGCAGGTGTTCATGCCCTGGCTGGTGCTGGCCATGGCTTCGGGGTTTCATGGCGACGAACGATTCGACCTTGCGGTGATCTATGGCCGCATCGCCTTTCCCTATATCCTGTTCATCTCGCTGGCGGCGCTGGCCTCGGGGGTGTTGAACGCCACCGGGCGCTTTGCCGCCGCCGCCGCGGCACCGGTGCTTTTGAATGTGATCTTCATCGCCGCGCTGACGGGTGCGATGATGATGGGCGATGACCCGCTGATGGGGCTGGACCCCGGCCTGGCGATCACCTGGGCGATCCCGGTGGCCGGGATGGCGCAACTGGCGCTGGTCTGGTGGGCCGCGAAACGCGCCGGCTTCACCCTGACGCCGCGCTGGCCCCGCCTGAGCCCGGACATGAAGCGGCTCGCGATCATCGCCGCCCCGGCGATGCTGGCGGGAGGTGTGGTGCAGATCAACCTTCTGGTTGGCCGCCAGGTCAGCAGCTATTTCGGCGACGCGGTGGCCTGGCTTTATAACGCCGACCGTCTTTATCAACTGCCCTTGGGCGTGGTGGCAATTGCCATCGGCGTGGTTCTGTTGCCCGACCTGTCGCGCCGCCTGAAGGCCGATGACACCGGCGGAGCGCGCCATTCGGCGAACCGCGCGGCGGAATTCGCGCTGGCCCTGACCCTGCCCGCCGCGGTGGCGCTGGTGGTCTCGGCCGTGCCGCTGGTCTCGGTGCTGTTCGAACGCGGGCGCTTTACCGCCGCCGACACGGCGGCGACCGCGCTGGCCGTGGCGGTCTATGGCGTGGGCCTGCCGGCTTTCGTGTTGCAAAAGGTGCTGCAGCCGCTGTTTTTCGCCCGCGAGGACACGCGCCGCCCGTTCTATTACGCGGTCGTGTCGATGATCGTGAACGCGCTTCTGGCGGTCGGACTGGCGCCGGTGATCGGCTACATCGCCGCCGCGCTGGCCACATCTGCGGCGGGCTGGGCGATGGTCTGGCAGCTTTGGCGCGGCAGCCGCGCCATGGGCGAGGCAGTCCGCATCGACGACGGGCTGCGCCGCCGCGTGCCGCGCATTCTGCTGGCCTCGGCGCTGATGGGCGTCGTGCTCTGGGCTGTGCAGACCGGCCTTGCGCCGATGCTGGGCGCGCCTGGCTGGCGCTATGTTGCGGTCCTGCTGCTGATCCTCGCCGGGATGATCAGCTATTTCGGGATCGGTGGCCTGATCGGCGCCTTCCGCCTGGCCGATTTCAAATCGGCCCTGCGGCGGGGCGGCTAGAACACCTTGCGGCCGACGGCAATCAGGATCACGGCGCCGATGAACCCCGAGATCAGATACCCGAAAACCCCCGAGAAATTCACGCCGACCATTCCGAACAGGAAGCTTGCGACAATCGCGCCGACGATCCCCAGGATGATGTTGACGATGATCCCGGTGTTCGAGTTCATGAACCGCGAGGCGATCCAGCCTGCCAGACCGCCAATGATGATGGCTCCGATCCAACCCATGATGCTCTCCTTGTGTTGATCCGGTCACAAGCCTAGCCGATTGCGGGACCAGAGCAAGCACGGCAACAGAGCCGGGGCGGGTTCGGGCCAACGGGTTACGGAGCGGTGCGGCCCTGGCCCTTGATCCGGGCGCGCAGCCGCGCCCAACTACCCGGCCCAAGAACCAGCGCCGACGCCGCGAAACCAAGGCCGAAGGCCGCGACCTCGGCGATCCAGGACGGACCGGATTCGACCAGAAGCCCGAACCCGAGCCGCGCCGCCAGCAGGATCGCAACCATGCCGAAAGCCCGCTGCCGCCCGGCGCGGTCGCCATCGGCCTCGCGCCACTTGATCCAGGTGAAGGCACCGACCAGCGCAAAGACCAACGGCATCGCCCCGAACAACCAGCCGCGCTGATCCACACCGACCACCGCGCCAAAGATCGCCGCCGCCAGCATCGGCACCACCAGCGTCAGCGCCAGGAAACGCGCCGTGCCAAAGCGCTCGGCGACCATCTTGCCCAGGGCCGCGATCAGCACCGCGCCGAACAGCGCATGCATCGGCGTGCCATGGACATAGCCGAAGGTGACATAGCGCAACAGATGCGAGGTCGGAGCGCGCATGTTCTCGATCATCCAGTCCTGAATCGCGCTGGAAAAGGCGAAGCGCTGGATCGCCTCGATCCGCCAGCCCACGCCCTGCGCGCCGCCGATCAGCCCCGCCGCCGCGGCCCAGAGCACCGCTTCGATCCCCAGCACGGCCAGCAGCAGCAACCAGACCGCCCCCGGCAAGGGGTTCAGCGGCGAGGCGTTGAGATCGGCGAGAGGGTCACGTTCGTCATCGGGCATGATGGGCTCCTTCCTGGGGTTCGGTTGACGCCCCGCTCTGCCAGCGATAAGCGAGGCGCAGAGTTTTTTCCACCACGGAGTGCCTTTCCGATGGCCGACACCCCCAAAGCCCAGTTCAAGCCCCGCGTGTTTTCCGGCATCCAGCCTTCGGGCGGATTGACGCTGGGCAATTACCTGGGCGCGATCAAACGCTTCGTCGACATGCAGGACAGCGGCATCGAGACGATCTATTGCGTCGTCGACATGCATGCCATCACCACCTGGCAAGACCCCGAGGCGCTGCGCCGGCAAACCCGGGAACTGGCAGCGGGCTATCTGGCGGCGGGGCTCGATCCGGCCAAGTCGATCCTGTTCAACCAGAGCCAGGTTTCGGCGCATGCGGAACTGGGCTGGGTGTTCAACTGCGTGGCGCGGATGGGCTGGATGAACCGCATGACCCAATGGAAGGACAAGACCGCCGGCAAGAACGCCGAGGCCGAGAGCCTTGGGCTGTTCGCCTATCCTTCGCTGATGGCCGCCGACATCCTTCTGTACCACGCCACGCATGTACCGGTGGGCGAGGATCAGAAACAGCACCTCGAACTGACCCGCGACATCGCCGCCAAGTTCAACCACGACTACGGCGTCGATTTCTTCCCCCTCACCGAACCGGTGATCGAAGGCGCCGCGACCCGGGTCATGTCGCTGCGCGACGGCTCCAGAAAAATGTCCAAATCCGACCCCTCCGACCAGAGCCGGATCAACATGAGCGACGATGCCGACACCATCGCCCGCAAGATTCGCCGCGCCAGGACCGATTCCGAACCTCTGCCGTCCGAGGCCCGGGGCCTGGAACACCGCCCCGAGGCGCGCAACCTCGTCAACATCTACGCCGCGCTCGCCGATCGGCCGGTCGATCGGGTGCTGGCCGAATTCGGCGGCCGCCCGTTCTCCGAATTCAAGCCGCAGCTGGCCGACCTGGCGGTGGCGCGCCTGGCCCCGATCTCGGCCGAGATGGCCCGGCTGATGGACAACGAGGACGAGATCGACCGCATCCTGTCGCGCGGCGCCGCCCGCGCCCGCGAGATCACCGCCCCGGTGCTGCGCGCCACCTACGACATAATAGGCATGGTCGGGCCGAAACGGATCTGACGCATCCGCGGCCCCGTTGCCCGAACCCTGGCTTCTTTCTGGTTGCAAATACTCCGGGGGGTCCGGGGGGCAGCGCCCCC
>JAGRMK010000305.1:1555-3829 GCA_020441345.1 Paracoccaceae bacterium | reverse complement strand
AACAGGCCATCGCCTATATCGATGACGACGAGCTTGTCGAAGTTACGCCCAAGTCGATCCGGCTGCGCAAACGCTATCTCGATCCGCACGAGCGCAAACGCATGGCGAAAAGCGCGGGCTGAACCGCGCCCCCTGGACCGTCGCCGGGAAACCGGGGCTTGACCGGGCTGGCCACATCGCGTGGTCAGCCCGTTTTTTTTTGAGTATTTTTGGCAAGATGAAGACAGGGCGGCGAGCGTGCTCGTCACCGTTGGGGACTTGCGGCACAATGCCGAAATGGCTGGCGGCCGACGCGAGAGCATTCTGGCGGCCGCGAGGATCGCGCACGCGCATGTGAGCCCGGCAATGATGCACGGCGCCCCGGGGTGCCGCGCTGGCGACGCGCGACCCGGCGCGCGCATCGCCCTATGTCCGGGGCGCACCAGGAGTGCGGGTGCACGACAGCGAGACGGTCTTGCTGGACAAGCCGTGGGTGGATGCGGGTGCGCGCGGATTGCAGATCGCGGAGGGCATCGATGATTTTGCCCGGGGCTGAGCCGAGAATGCGGGGTTCACCGCGAGGTTCTTCTGTGTGGCTCGCAAGGCGCAATCGTGCTGACAACGCCCTTCAACGCCGAGGTCTGGGGCGAGGCGGTTGTGATCCTGCCCCTGGGATACGCCCGGACCGCGATCGAACGCTTCGAGCCGATCGATCAGTATTGGCTGATGATCGACGCGATTTTCGCGGCCTTGGGCGAAAGGGTCATTTCGCGCCATTGGCCGGGGGACGATGACAGGCTAGGCTGGTGGCGAACCAGTCGGGAGTGTTCCATGCGCAGCCTACTTCTTGTCCTCATGCTCTGTAATCCGGTGTCGGCCCTTGCGCAGCAAAACGGCCCCCTTGGCATCGCCTTTGTGCAGGCCCCCGAACAATCGTCGGGCATGGCGCTGGGACGAACCCCGGCAGAAGGCTTCGCCCGCGCCACGGCACAATGTGTCGAGGGCGGCGCCTTGGCAGAGGACTGCTTTCCCACCGCCTGGTGCCAGCCGGCAGGCTGGTCGGTGGATGTGTTCGTCATGAATCAGGAGGGGCTGCATTGGCATGAGGTGGTTTGCGGGCTGCCCGGCGAGGCGATCGCGCAGTCTGTCGGTGCCGCGCTTTGCGCGCGCGACCTGCGCCCCTATGTCACGGATTGCGTGGTGACGCAGGTTCTCGACCCCGATGGCGTCGTGCAAACGGAGAAATAGACGGCTTTCTTTGCACAGAATGTAACAAATCCTTGCATTCTCCGCGCCGCGCTGCAGAAATTCGCCCGGCAAGCAGACCGATTCATGCAAAGGACACGCCATGGCCGCTTTCAAGAAGATCCTGATCGCCAACCGCGGCGAGATCGCGATCCGCGTCATGCGCGCGGCGAACGAATTGGGCAAGAAGACGGTCGCCGTCTATGCCGAAGAGGACAAGCTGGGACTGCACCGGTTCAAGGCCGATGAGGCGTATCGCATCGGTGAGGGACTGGGGCCGGTGGCAGCCTATCTGTCGATCCCCGAGATCATCCGGATCGCCAAGCAATCGGGCGCGGATGCGATCCACCCCGGCTATGGGCTGCTGTCGGAAAACCCGGATCTGATCGACGCCTGTGTTGCCAATGGCATCACTTTCATCGGTCCGCGTGCCGATACCATGCGGGCGTTGGGCGACAAGGCCAGCGCGCGGCGCGTGGCGATCGAGGCCGGCGTGCCGGTGATCCCCGCAACCGAGGTTCTGGGCGACGACATGGACGCGGTCCGCGAAATGGCCGCGGCCGTGGGCTATCCGTTGATGCTCAAGGCCAGCCACGGCGGCGGCGGGCGCGGTATGCGTGCCATCCTGTCGCCAGACGAACTGGAGGCGCGGGTCCGCGAAGGTCGCCGCGAGGCCGAGGCCGCATTCGGCAATGGCGAGGGTTTCCTGGAAAAGATGATCCAGCGCGCCCGCCACGTCGAAGTGCAGCTTCTGGGCGACACGCATGGCAACCTGTATCACCTTTATGAGCGCGACTGCACAGTGCAGCGGCGCAACCAGAAGGTCGTCGAACGCGCGCCGGCCCCCTATCTGACCGACGCCCAACGCGCCGATGTCTGTGAGTTGGCGCTGAAGATCGGGCGCGCGGTGGGCTATCAGAATGCGGGCACCGTCGAATTCCTGATGGATATGGACACCGATGCGTTCTATTTCATCGAGGTGAACCCCCGCGTGCAGGTCGAGCACACGGTGACCGAAGAGGTCACCGGCATCGATATCGTCAAATCGCA
>JAGRMK010000305.1:0-1495 GCA_020441345.1 Paracoccaceae bacterium | reverse complement strand
GTGACCCTGTCGGGCCATGCCCTGCAGTGCCGGATCACCACCGAAGACCCGCTGAACAATTTCATTCCCGATTACGGCCGCCTGACCGCCTATCGCTCGGCGACCGGCATGGGGATCCGGCTGGACGGGGGCACGGCCTATGCCGGTGGGGTGATCACGCGCTATTACGACAGCCTGTTGGTCAAGGTGACGGCCTGGGCGCCGACGCCAACCGAGGCCATCGCGCGGATGGACCGGGCCTTGCGCGAGTTCCGTATCCGGGGTGTCAGCACCAACATCGCTTTTGTCGAGAACCTGCTCAAGCACCCGGTGTTTCTAGCCGATCAGGCGACGACCAAGTTCATCGACACGACGCCCGACTTGTTCCAGTTCAAGAAACGCCGCGACCGGGCAACGAAGCTGTTGATCTACCTCGCGGATATCACGGTGAATGGACACACCGAAACCGCTGGCCGGCCGAAACCCGCCGCCCAGCCGCGCATTCCGCAGCCGCCCAAGGTGCGTGCCGAGCACGCACCCTACGGCACCAAGACGCTGCTGGAAGCCGAGGGTGCCAGGGGCGTCGCTGGCTGGATGAAGGACCAAAAGCGCCTGCTGTTGACCGATACGACGATGCGCGATGCCCATCAGTCGTTGTTGGCAACCCGGATGCGGTCTTTCGACATGATCCGCGTGGCCCCCGCCTATGCGGCCAATCTGCCAGGCTTGTTCAGCGTCGAATGCTGGGGCGGCGCGACTTTCGACGTGGCTTATCGGTTCTTGCAGGAATGTCCCTGGCAGCGGTTGCGTGATCTGCGCCGCGCGATGCCCAACCTGCTGACGCAGATGCTGCTGCGCGCCTCGAATGGGGTGGGGTATACCAATTATCCCGACAACGTGGTGCAGGCCTTTGTCGCCCGCGCCGCGGAAACCGGGGTCGACGTGTTTCGCGTGTTCGACAGTCTGAACTGGGTCGAGAACATGCGCGTGGCAATGGATGCGGTGATCGAGACCGGCCGCATCTGCGAAGGCACGATCTGCTACACCAGCGACCTGATGGACCCGAGCCAGCGCAAGTATACCGTTGATTACTATGTGAAGATGGCCAAGGAGCTGGAGGCCGCGGGGGCCCATGTCCTGGGCGTCAAGGACATGGCCGGGGTGCTGAAGGCACCTGCCGCGCGGGTGCTGTTCTCGGCGCTGAAGGATGCCGTGGACCTGCCGATCCATTTCCATACGCATGATACCTCGGGGGCGGCGATCGCGACGATCATGGCGGCATCCGAAGCCGGGGTGGACGCGGTGGATGCGGCGATGGACGCGCTGTCGGGCAACACGAGCCAGCCGACGCTGGGCTCGGTCGTCGAGGCGCTGCGCCACACCGAACGAGACACGGGCCTCGATATCGGTGCAATCCGCGAGATCTCGGACTATTGGGAACAGGTGCGCGCGCATTACGCGGCCTTTGAAACCGGCCAGCAGGCCCCCAGTTCCGAAGTCTATCTGCACGAGATGC
>JAGRMK010000304.1 GCA_020441345.1 Paracoccaceae bacterium | reverse complement strand
TCAGCGCCTCGGGCACCTCGCGCACGAGGTCGATATGCAGCATCCCGTCGGCATGGGTCGCGCCGCTGATGCGCATATGATCGGCCAGATGGAAGCGGCGCTCGAAGGCGCGAGTCGCGATACCGCGATGAAGGAAGGTCCGCTCACCCTCGGATTCGGCCTTGCGTGCCGAAACCACCAGCAGGTTTTCCTTCACTTCGACCGCCAGTTCATCGGCAGCGAACCCGGCCACGGCAATCGTGATGCGATACGCGTTCTCATCGGTCTTTTCGATGTTATACGGCGGGTAGGTGGGCTGCACCGGATCGGCGGTCAGCACGCGGTCCATCAGGTCGGCCATCCGGTCGAAACCAACCGAGGCGCGAAACAGCGGAGTCGGGTCGAAATTACGCATGTCAGTCATCCTTGTCACAAGCGATGTCATCAGGTTACCCGCCGGGTCATCCGGCCGGGCGATTGAACCCAGACCCCGGTTGGGCGTCTGGTCATACCGATGTGGGAAGCCCAGTTGAGGCTTTCAAGAGGGTCGCGTGCGGGGTCACGGACGCAGGAACCGGGCGCTTGCGCGGGCGCCCTGCGCCTGGCCAGACGGCACGCTGACGAGTCCGCCATCCAGGGCGCGGTGCAGCGCCTCGACCCGCGCGCCCAGCCGCACGCCCAGCGAAATCGGGCTTTCCGTCCCTTCGGCCATCGCCGAAATCACCGAGACGATCCGCATATCCTCGCCCTCGCGCGCGAAAACCGGCGCACCAGACGAGCCAAAGTCGATCTGGCATGAGAACACCGAAACCCCGTCGCGCCGCTGGTCGAGCACGTGACAGGTCTCCTGGATCGACGGCGATTCCGCGCGGTTGCGGCCATAGCTGACCACCGCGACCGGATCGGCGCGCTGCGGTGTGCGCGTCGAGATGGCGAAGGGGGTGATGCCGGTCGTGCGGATCGGGCGGTCAAGCTCCAGCAGCGCCAGATCGGCCGGCACATTGGCCAGTGCCGCGCCTTCGGCAATGTCGAACCCGGGCCAGATCGCGACACGGCGGATGCTGCGGATCGCCTCGGCGCGTCCGGTGCGCCACCCGGCCAGAAACTCCAGATCCGCATCCGCAATGCGCCGCCCGCTGCGCCGGTCAAACAGGCAATGCGCGGCGGTCAGGACGCGGTCGGGCGCGATCAGCGTCGCCGTGCAAAACCCTACACCGGCCATGTTGAGTCGCCCCACGGCCTCCCACCCGCGCCCGGCATCGCCGGTCTGCAGGGCCTGCAAGCGGCTGTCGGTTTGCGCCACGGCGGGCAGCGAGAGGGCCAGCAGGACCAGGAACAGAACCGCGTGCATCGGGCCTCCAGGAGTGAAACGATCGCGCCGGTCTGCCAGCCAAAGCGGGCGAAATTGGGGCCGACACGCGGGTCTGCAAGCGCCGGACGCCTCCGGCGGGGGAGTATTTGGGGCAAGATGAATGGGGTTAGCCGCCGAGAGAGCGAGCGAAGGCGAACAAGGCACGGGCGAAAGCCTGAACCTGTTCGTTTTGTGCCGCGAAACATGCAACGAAAGCCGTGCCGCCGGCTTTGCCAAAAGCCTTTGCACCCTCGGTGAGCGCCGTATCTGCCAACGAACCGCAATAGACCGCGAAGGCTTTCGCGGCATTCAACAAGGCGGTTGCGATCTTGACCAATAGAGAGCGTGAGGGAGACGACTTTTCAAGTTCCCGCGCGGCATCGCC
>JAGRMK010000303.1 GCA_020441345.1 Paracoccaceae bacterium | reverse complement strand
GTTTCCCCTACGCTGGTTTTCAAGACCAGAGCCTTAAACCACTCGGCCACCCATCCGTCGTAATGCTTCTAGCCGCGCTCAGGGGGCGGTGCAAGGCGCTGATCACGGCGTTGCAATTCTGGGACGGCCGGTGGCGCTGGCGCGCAGGCGGACCTCGATGACCATGCGCTGTCCTTCGACTTCGGCGGCGATGTCGTCGCGTTCGAAGCTCAGGCGCGGGGTCTCCACGCCGGCGCGCAGGGCGCGCGTCTTTGCCTGCTGGCCGACATCCTGGGTGAGCGCGGCAACGGCTGCGTCGACATCGCCGAACCGCACCGGGCCCGCTGTCAGGTGGGCGATGAATTCGCCGGGAGCAGGGCTGGTTACCTGACCCTCGACCTTCATCGCGACCTGCCCGACCACCGCGCCGATGGCATTGGCGACCCCGGCATGTTCGGGAACCACCATATCGCAATCCAGCCGTGTTCCGACCGCGCCATAATAGCAACCCGCCGAGGCGCCGAGACCGACGACCGGCACACCCAGCCGGGCCTCGAAACGGATCAGTCCGGGCGCGCGGTCGAGCGCGGTTTGCGTCAACGGATGTCGCGCCAGATCCTCGGGTGGGAGGGCCCAGTGGCGATCATCCTCGGCGAAGGCGGCTTCGAGCAGGCATTCGACGGTCTGACGGGTCACCTGGTCGATGATGGCCTGTGCCATGGCTTGGGGAGACGGGGCCAGCCGGTTGCCGTTGCCGCCGCGACGCCGCGACAGCAAGGTCATGGCCTTGAGCGCGGCCCCGGCGTCCCACCCGGTTTGTTGACCCAGGACATGCGCCGCATCGGAGGGGGTCGGACCGCTGAGCAACACGAGGCCGCGCTGCACGAGGCGGGTCAGGGCCGGGGCCTCGATCCGGGCGCGGATCAGGTCGGACAGACGCTGGGGGCCGGCCAGCAAACGCTCGGCCAACGCGGCGTCACGGCCCGGCAACCCATCGGGCAGGGTGGTGAACAACGGGATTGCGAAGCGCCAGCTGTCATCGGAGGCCGGATCACGCGCCAGCGCCGCATCCAGCGCCGGCAGAACGAGTTCGGGATAGCTGGCCGCTGCAAGGGAAAGCGGCATGACCCGGCGCGGACCCAGACGCAGGCCACCCGACAACCCGTCGAGCACCTGCACATCGCTGTCGCCGCCCAGGCCCGTGGTGCGCATCGCCACCGCCTCGACCATGGTGCGAAACTGGCCGACGCGGGCGCCCAGCGGATCGATCGCGGGTTTCCCGTCGCGCAGCAGGCAAACATCGGTGGTGGTTCCGCCGATGTCCGAAACCAGCGCATCCTTGAGCCCCGTCAACCAGGATGCCCCGGCAATCGAGGCAGCCGGCCCGGAGAGGATCGTTTCGATCGGGCGTTCGCGAACCAGAGCGGCGGAAACCAGCGCCCCGTCGCCGCGCACCACCATCAACGGGGCCGTGATCTGGCGGTGGGCCAGGTGGTGCTCGCAGGCGGCGATCAGCCGGTCGATCATGGCGATCAGGCGCGCGTTCAACAGGGCGGTCAAGGCACGTTTGGGACCGTTGAGCGCCGCAGACAACTCGTGCGAACAGGTCACCGGCAGGCCGGTGCGTTCGCGGATGATGGCCCGCGCGGCCTGTTCATGAGCCGGGTTTCGGGTGGCGAATTGTGCGGCCACGGCGACGGCGCTGATACCGCGGGGCAGGGAGTCCAACGCGGCCTCCAGTGCCGCGCGATCCAGCGGCGCGACCTCGGCCCCGGAATGCTGATGCCCGCCGCCGATGGCGATCATCGGGTCTTCGCCCAGCGCCTCGGTCAGGCTGGCGCGGCCACGATCGCCGGTTTCGAAGCCGATCATCACCAGCGCCGCGCGGCTGCCCTGCCCCTCGACCAGGGCGTTTGTCGCCAGCGTGGTCGACAGCGACACCATCGCCACGTCTCCGGCGCGGATGCCAGGCGTGGTGTCGAGCACCGCGTCGATCGCACCGCCAATGCCATGCGCCAGATCCGGGCGTGACGTCAGGGATTTTGCCTTGCCCAGAACCTGCTGCGTGGCCTCGTCCAGAAGAACGGCATCGGTATAGGTGCCGCCGGTGTCTACGCCCAGAAAAATCGCCATCACACTGTCCTTGTCGCGCGTTCGGCAAGACCTAGGGTGCAAGGCGTCGTTTGGGAAGGGGGATCACGCGGCAGGCCGGCAAAAGCGCGCGATGGTTTCGGTGAAGGCCTCTTTGCGGAAGGGTTTGGCAATATGTCCGGCAAAGCCCGCGGCGAGATATTCCTCGATCTGGTGGTGCAAGGCGTTCGCGGTGACGGCCAGCGCGGGGGTCGGCGGGATACCGGCCTGTTGCTCGGTCTGACGGATCGCTGCAAGCGCGCCGATCCCGTCAAGTCCGGGCATCGAGATGTCGAGCATCAGCAGGTCGAACGCACCCGGTTCATAAAGGCGTTGCGCTTCGTGCCCGTCTTCGGCAAGCGTCACCGCCATCTCAAGCTTGCCCAGCAGGGTTTCCAGGATCCGGCGGTTGGCGCGGTTGTCATCGGCGACCAGAACACGCAGCCCCGACAGGTTGCGCTGGGGCACATCGGCGAGCGGCGCGGCGACGCTGCGGGTGCCCGGCGCCGTGCCGATCGGCAGGGTGATGCGCACCTGCGTGCCTTGCCCCGGGATGCTGCTCAGGCTGATCTCTCCGTCCATCAGGCCGACGAGATGCCGGGTGATCGACAGGCCAAGCCCGGTGCCGCCGAAGCGGCGCGCGATGGAGCCCTCGGCCTGTTCGAATTCCTCGAACACCTTTGCCGATTGTTCGGCGGACATACCGATGCCGGTGTCCTCGACCGCGATCTCCAGCGTGTCGCCCCCGGGCGAGGCGGCAATCCTGCCCCGCACCGTCACCCCCCCCTGGAGCGTGAATTTGACCGCGTTGCCCAGAAGGTTGTTGAGCACCTGCTGCAGCCTGTTGATGTCGCCAAGGCAGGGGCGGTTGCAATCGGGTGACATGTCGAGCGCCAGGGTCAATCCGGCGGCCTGGGCGCGCGGCGCGTGCAGGGCGTGAACCCTGCGCAACAGATCGGCCGGCACGAATGCCTGGCAATCCACGGTCATCTTGCCCGCCTCGATCTTGGCGAGATCGAGCACGTCGTTGACAATCGCCAGCAACCCTTCGCCGGAATCGCGGATCGTGTCGATCATCTCGCGCTGCTGCGCGGTGACGGTGGTTTCGCTGAGCAGATCGGCCATGCCCAGCACGCCGGTCAGCGGGGTGCGCAGCTCGTGGCTCATGGTGGCCAGGAACCGCGACTTGGCCTGGTTGGCGGTTTCGGCGCGCTCGGTCGCGCCGATCAACTCGCTGACATTCGACCCCACGCCCCGATAGCCGGCATAGCGGCCATCGGTGTCAAAGATCGGTGCGCCGCTGATGCGCAGCCAGATCGGCGGACGTTGGTTGCCAATCACCAGCCGGAACAGGAAGTCGGACAGTTTCGCGCGCTGCTCGACCTGGCGCGCCAGTTCCGGCCAGTCGCCCTGGCTCAGCGCAGAGCCGGCCGAGAAACCGACCGCCTCCAGCGTCCGTCCGTGCAATTGATCCACGGACAGGCCGGTGATCCGCTCGAACCCCGACGACAGATAGACAATGCGGCTTTCGTCGTCGATTTCCCAGAACCATTCATCCGATACGGCGGCGATATCGGCAAAGCGCTGATCCGATTCCTGTTGCGCGGCCAGCGCGCATTCCAGCGCGTGCGTCGCCTCGGCCAGCGCCGCCTCGCGTGTCTTGCGCTCGGTGATGTCGATATGCACACCCGATTCCTCGGCGGGAATTCCCGGCGTGATCCAGCGCTGCACACGGGTCTGCGACAGGATCCAGATCCAGCGCCCGTCGCGATGCCGCATGCGGAACTCGTGCGAGATATCGGTCTGGTTGGTGCCATACAGGGCCGCCAGCGCCTTGCGCATGTGCTTCAGGTCGTCAGGATGCACCATGCTTTCGAATTTCGCATGCGTCCAGGGCGCCAGTTCTGCCAGCGTGTAGCCCAGCATCCCGGCGTATTGTTCATCGCAAAGCGTCGTGCCGGATTCGGCATTGAACTGCCAGGTGCCGATCGACGAGGCGGCGAGGATCGTGTGCAACCGCTCTTCGGCGTGGCGCCGTTCCGTCAAATCCAGCCCGACCCCGCTGACCCGCAGCGGGCGGCCCGTGGCGTCCTGGCTGGTCACGCGTCCGCGGGCCAGAACGTGAACCCAATGCCCGTCCTGATGGCGCATCCGGATCTCGGCTTCGATCCTCGGGCTTTCGCCCGTAGAGACCGCGCGCATCGCGGCGCTGATCCCGTGCGCATCGTCCGGGTGGATGAATTGCGCCCAGTTCGCGGCCGAAAGCCTGGTCAGGTTCCGCGGTCCCAGGCCCAGCATTGCGGCCCATTGCTCGTTCAGGGTGGCGGATTGTGTCGCAACATCGAATTCCCAGGTGCCGATCGCCGCGCCATCTATGATCTCGTTGAGGCGTTGCTCGGCCAGTTTCAGGGCGCTGATGTCGATACGCAAGGCCACCCGCCCGCCGCCCGGTGTGATGCGCTCATAGGCGCGCACCCAGCGTCCGGTGTTCAGGCGCAGTTCCACCTCGCCGGCGGCGCGGCTGTGAAACGCCAGTCTTTGCGCCTTCCAGGCCGCTTCCTGCCCGGTCGCGTCCGGGAATTCCCCCCGCTCGATTGCCGCATCGAGGATCTCTTCGAAGGTAACGCCGGGGACAATGACGGGGGCGGTTCGGGGAAGGCTGCTCTGGTATTTGCGGTTGCACATCACAAGGCGGTCGTCGGCGTCGAAGATCGCGAACGCATCGGGCATGGCGCTGATCGCCTGCTGCAACTGCTGTCTCGCTGCCTCGGCCTCGGCGGCGAGGTGCTTGAGGGCTGATTCATGCTTCTTGCGTTCGGTGATGTCGGTTTCGATCACCAGAAACCCTTCGAATGTGCCATCGGGCCGGGCGAAGGTCTGCACATCCACCGCGACACTGTACCGCGTGCCATGGCGGTCGTGCTTGCAGATCTCGGCTTTGCACGGCACCCGGTCGGTCAGTGCCTGCGCAATCCGCGCCACCTCTGCGGGGTCCGAGGTCGGATCGAGAAACTCCGACGGGTGATGTCCGCGCAACTCATCCAGTGCGAAGCCGGTGCGGGCTTCGAGGGCGGGGTTGACCCAACGGATGCGTTGATCCGTATCGAGCACCATCGCGAGGTTGGTCATGCGTCGCGTTACCTGAACCAGCAGCATGTTCTCGGCGTCACGCGCGTGCTCTTGCGTCACGTCGCGGATTCGGAACACGAACCCTTCGCGCCCCGCGATCCGGTCGCGGGTGGCGATGGTCAAGGCATACCAGCGTTGCCGGTCGCCGTCGTCCAGCGGATAGGGGGCCAGATGTGCGGTGCCATCGCGGCGCGCTGCCGCCATTCCGGCCCGCTGCAGGCGAGCGATCGGCGCGGGCAGGGTTTCTTCCAGAGTGTGACCCAGAATTTCCGCCGGCGGACGGGCCAGCAAATGCGGGGCCGAGCAATGATACTCGATGCAGCGCCCGTCCTCGTCGATTTCCAGCACCAGTTCCGGCATCGCGGCCAGCGTCGCGCGCAGCCGGTCCAGGGTTTCGGACTGCTGTGCCCGGACCGTGTTCAGCCGCATTTCCGCATCGCGTCGTGCCAGCGATGCGGCCAGCCCGTCTGACAGCGTGCGCACGAGCCAGATGTCTTGCTCGGTAAAGGCGGCCTCGCCAGAGATCCGTTCAAGACCCATCGCGCCATCGATTGTCGGCTCTGTCGACAGGGGGACAAGAACCAGAGACCGCACGCCCCGTTCTTGAAGCGCCGAACGCTGTGCGCCTTGCGGCAGATGATCGACGGACGCGATCGACAGCACGTTTTCCGCAGAGCAAGCCCCGGTCGTCACCGGATGCGCGCTGTCCAGCAGGGCGGATGGATCGCGGAGCGATGACGCGACGCCGTCAGCGCACCATTCATGCGTGCAGGCCCATCGCCCCCCCGTTCGGATGAACAGGTGCGCGCGATGGGCGTCGGCCTGTGCGCCAAGTTTTCCAAGAACAGCCTCGATAGCGCGGTCAAGCGCATCGGGGGTGGCACGCAAAAGCAGGCCCAGTGCCTCGATGACGACGGCGCCCGCCGCGCCCATTTCAGGCGATGGCCGTCCAGCCTGCCGACTTCCATCCATCATGTTCCGAGCCCGCGCGTTTTCATCCGAGACGAGAGTATCAGGGAGTTGACACGCTTTCAGCTTGAAATTTGGTTAACTTTGGCGCGACCCGGCATAACCCCGCCGGTCTTGCGCCCGATCGACGGTCTGTGCACTGTGGCCGGGTCAATCCCCGGGAGACCGCCATGCCATCCGGCCACCATGCCCCGACCGCCCTTGCCCCCGACGATGCCGAGCAGCGCCGCGCGGTCGCGCCGGTCATCTGCTATCCCGCGCAGAGCCTGCAACAGCCTGATCTTGCGCTCTATGGTCGTGCGCGCCGTGCGATGCGCAAGACCGCCGAAACCCGTGTCCCCCCGCGCGAGGGGCGGGCGTTCCGGGTTCCCGCCGGGCATATCTTTCGGATTTCCTGCCCCGAAGGGCCGCAGGTCGGCGATCTCAACCTGTTCCACGCGGCAGACCTTGATGAGCGTTTTTATTCCGGCAAAACCCGTGCCCTGCATGGCACGCATCTGTCGGTCGGGGATCGCATGTGGTCCGGATTTCCCCATTTGCGACCGATGGCCACGGTTATCGGTGATTCTCTGGCCTGGTATGGCACCGACCGTTACGGGGGGCGGGTTCATGACGTGATCGGCACGCGCTGCGACCCCTATACGCATTTCCTGTTGTCGGGTGGCGACAGCTATCACCATTGCTGCCATTCCAACCTGACCCGCGCCCTGGTCGCCGAGGGCGTAGCGGTTCAGCGCGCCGAGGGACTGGTGCACGATGTGCTCAACGTTTTCATGTGCACCGGGTTCACCGCCGACACGGGCCAGTATTTCATGAAAGCCAGCCCGGTGCGGCAAGGCGATTCTCTGGAGTTCTTTGCCGAGATCGACCTGCTTGGCGTCCTGTCGGCCTGTCCGGGCGGGGATTGCGGCGCCGAGCATTCATCCGATGCCGCGACTTGTCATCCGCTGCTTGTCGAGGTCTTCGAAACCCGCAGCACCGATCTCGCGGGGTGGCAATCGCCGAAACCAAACGGTTACGACCGCAGCCACGGGCTTTGACCTGCCCGGAGTCCGCTGGGTCTTCGACGCGCGGCGTCGCAATCTGGCCGGGCTAGGCCAGGGTCTTTTCCAGGTGGCGGCGCAGCCGGGCAACCGAGGCGGCATTGTCGGGATGGGGCCGGCCGTGTTCATCGGTCAGCGCGTTTTCAAAGCCCACGCGCAGCGCGGCGCCCTGTTTGGCGGCGGCGACAAGACAGGCGTGTTCGGCCGGGCCGAAGGCGCAAACCATCCAGTCCGCGCTTCGAGGCCAGGCGGCGCGAAAGGGTATCAGATCGGACGGCGCCGACACCTGTCCGGCGCTGTAGCGCCCCAGAACGAACAACACCGAATCCTGACCCGTTTGCACGACGCCGCGCCTTTGCCAGTCCTGCAAAAGCGCGACATCGTCGGCGTCATACAGAATGTGCTGCACCGTCGTGCCCTGTTCGGCACAGGATGCATAAAGACGCGGCGCAAGGTCCTGGTCGCGCGCGATTTCGCGCACGGAAATCGAGGCCCATTCCGGCCGGACCCCGGTCAGGCACCGCAGTTGGGCAGGCACGTCGTAAACGCCGGCGGATTCGGTGGTGATCTGCACCAGAAGGTCGGGCACCCGCAGCGCGAGTTCCGTCAGCGCCTCTCGGTAAGACCCGGCGTCCAGCGAATGCTCACCGGCGGCGTTGCGAACGTGCAGATGCAGCGCGTCGGCCCCGGCGGCATGGCAGGCCTGTGCGGTTTCAACCGTCTCGGCGATGGAGATCGGCAAGGCCGGGTGATCCGTCTTGCCGCGACGCGCACCGTTCGGGGCAACCATGAGAAAGGGCAGGGACATGTGACGGGCCTGTGTTGGGACGGGGATTGTCACCGACCGGGTTGGGGGGCGACACCCCGCCACCCGCATTCGGTCGCCGCGTTTCGAAACAAGGGGCAGATGGCGTGGAACGCTGATGACGGCTGCATATTAGCAAGCCCGCGCGCCGACCGATAGAACCCCTGCGCAAATCGGCATGCCGCAACGCCCTTTTGCACGGATCACCACAGCCGAAAGCAGGGCCAGCGAGGAAAACGTGCCGCGACAGTGAACTCTTCGCGACCATGGTCCTGCGGATCAGACCGGAGTGGCGCATACCCGTCTTTTCGACCATTCTGAGGGTGCGCCGGGGGCCAATTGTTCCTAGACAGACAGCAAACCTGACCAAAGCGAATCGACATGACCATCCAGACCCTGACCCATCTGCAACGCCTCGAAGCGGAAAGCATCCACACTTTGCGCGAAGTGGTCGCCGAAGCAGAGAACCCGGTGATGCTCTACAGCGTCGGCAAGGACAGTGCCGTCATGTTGCATCTGGCGAAAAAGGCGTTCTATCCCGCCCCGCCGCCGTTCCCGTTGCTGCATGTCGATACGACATGGAAGTTTCGTGACATGTATGCGCTGCGCGACAAGGCGGCGCGGGATGCGGGCATGGAATTGCTGGTTCACCACAATCCCGATGCCGTGAGTCGCGGCATCAACCCCTTCGACCACGGCTCGCTGCACACGGACATGTGGAAGACCGAGGGCCTGAAACAGGCGTTGGACAAATACGGCTTCGATGCCGCCTTTGGCGGGGCGCGCCGCGATGAGGAGAAGTCACGCGCCAAGGAGCGGATCTTTTCCTTTCGTTCGGCCAATCATCGCTGGGATCCCAAGAACCAGCGCCCCGAACTCTGGCGTCTTTACAACGCGCGCAAGACCAAGGGCGAAAGCATGCGCGTGTTCCCGATCTCGAACTGGACCGAACTGGATATCTGGCAATACATCCATCTTGAGGGGATCGAGATCGTGCCGCTCTATTTTGCCGCGCCGCGCCCCACCGTTGTGCGCGACGGAATGATCCTGGTGGTCGATGACGACCGCTTTCCGTTGAAGACCGGCGAAGAACCCGTGATGCGATCAGTCCGTTTCCGCACGCTGGGTTGCTATCCGCTGACCGGCGCCGTCGAAAGCGCTGCCACCACCTTGCCCGAGGTCATTCAGGAAATGCTGCTGACCACCACCAGCGAAAGACAGGGCCGCGCCATCGACCACGATCAGTCGGCCTCCATGGAAAAGAAAAAGCAGGACGGGTATTTCTGATGAGCGATCCCATCTACAAGACCGATGCCCTGATCGCGGACGATATCGACGCCTATCTCGAAGCCCATCAGCACAAGACGATGCTGCGCTTCATCACCTGCGGCTCGGTCGATGACGGCAAGTCCACCCTGATCGGACGCTTGCTGTATGACAGCAAGATGATCTTCGAGGACCAGCTGGCGACACTGGAATCCGATTCGAAGCGCGTCGGGACGCAAGGCGGGCAGATCGATTTTGCGCTTTTGGTCGACGGTCTGGCCGCCGAGCG
>JAGRMK010000302.1 GCA_020441345.1 Paracoccaceae bacterium | reverse complement strand
CGGTCGAGGATGCGATCATCGGTTGTGCCTCGCAGGTTGGGGATCAGGGCGGCAACATCGCCAAGACCGCCGCGATCCGTGCGGATTGGCCGGCCACGGTGTCGGGGCTGACGGTCAACCGGTTTTGCGCCTCGGGCCTGTCGGCGGTGAACCTCGCGGCGGCGCAGGCCCATGCCAACCAGGCCTGCTATGTCGCGGGCGGGGTCGAGATGATGTCGCGCACGCCGATGTTCGCCGACAAGGGCGCGCTGTTCGCGGACCCGGTGGTTGCGGCCTCGGCGAAGGCGGTGCACCCGATCCTGGCGGCGGATCTTGTCGCAACGCTGCACGATATCAGCCGCGAGGCGTGTGACGCCTACGCCGCGCTCTCGCAGCAGCGGGCCGAAGCGGCGCGCAGCCGGGGTGCGTTCACCTCGATCGTGCCGGTGCGCGATGCCGCGGGCGCGGTGGTGCTGGCGCAGGATGAAACCATCCGCAGCGGCGTGACGGCGGAAAGCCTGGGCGCGATCGACGCCAGCTTTCCGATCATCGGCAGCGCGGATGAACTGGACCGGCTGCTTGGCGCCTTTCCGCAGCTTGCGCAGATCACCCATGTCCACCACGCGGGCAACGCCCCGGCGATGGCCGATGGCGCATCGCTGGTGCTTCTGGCCAATGAGGGGGCCGCCAGCCGCCATGGCCTGCGGCCGCGCGCCCGGGTTCTGGCCACCGCCGAGGCAAATGTCGCGATCACCCAGACCGGCGCGGTAGACGCCACGCAAAAGGCGTTGGCCCGCGCCGGGTTGACGGCCACAGACATCGACCTGTGGGAAGTGCGCGACAGCTTCGCCGCCGTCACCCTGCATTACATCCGCACTCTGGGGCTGGATATCGACGCGTTCAACGTGAACGGAAGCTCGATCGCCCTGGGCCATCCGCTGGGCGCGACCGGCGCCATGTTGGTTGGCACCCTGCTGGACGAGATGGACGCGCGCGACCTGCGCTATGGCGTGGTTGCCATCGCCGGCGCGGCTGGCGTCGCCTCGGCCAGCGTGATCGAGCGTTTGCCCCAAGAATCCTGAACCGACCCCGGAGGAAAGACCCATGGTAGATATCTTCAATCACGGTCATTCGACCCTGAAGTTTCCCAACGACAACCCGTATCTGAACGGCCCGCACAAGCCGATCGATATCGAATACACCGCCAAGGGCCCGGATTTGCAGGTGATCGGCGAGATCCCGAGGGACCTGCAAGGCATGTATGTGCGCAATGGCCACAACCAGGTGCACGAGCCGATCGGCAAGTATCACCCGTTTGACGGCGACGGCATGTTGCACGCCGTCTGGTTCAACGAGGGCAAGGTCGAATACCGCAACCGCTTTACGCACACCACCGGCTATCTGGCCGAAAAGGGCGCGGGAAAATCGCTGTGGCCGGGCATCATCGAACCGCGCAAGCGCCAACGCCGTGGCTGGGGCAGCATCAACGCGATGAAGGACAACACCGGCACCGACGTTGTGGTGCACGCGGGCAAGATCATCGTGGCGATGTCGCAATGCTCCGAACCCTACCGCGTCGACGCGCATACGCTCGACCAACTGGGCCCGGATCAGAACTGGGAAAAGGCGCTGGGGGATCGCGGCATCTGCTCGCACTTCAAGGTCGA
>JAGRMK010000301.1:2156-6404 GCA_020441345.1 Paracoccaceae bacterium | reverse complement strand
CGCGCCCTGGTCGGGCGGCCCGTTCAGCTGGCTGGACATCATCGGCGCCGCGCGCGCGGTCGAAATCTGCGATGACCTGACCGCCCGGTTCGGTCCGCGCTTCACCACGCCGCAATCGCTTCGCGACATGGCGGCGAGTGGCAAGACCTTCTACGGCAAAGCCAGCAAGACCGCCTGAGCGTCCACCCCGTGACACGCGCGCCCGCCCCGGTTTTCCGGTGGCGGGCGTTTTCTTTAGCCCTGGACACACAAACGCCACGCGCGGCGGCAGGCCGGCGTGGCGCGCTCGATGGGAATGCGGGGGTCACACTCGACAGGGGGCATCACCGGCCCCCTGTCGATGCCAGATCAGGCCTGGACACCGTTGATCGTTGCGACCAGAAGACGACCCTGGGCCTCGGTCAGATGTTGATAAAGGCTGCCGTTGTTGACGCTCATCCGCTCTTCGGCGCGGTGCGCCCGCTCGGCGCGCTCGTGGGGGCAATGCACCAGCATCGTGCCATTGGCATAGACCACCTCGTCGCGCTCGAATTCCAGAGTCACGATCATCATCTCGCGGGATGGCGGCACGCGGGTAATCCCCTTGTGACCATCGAGCACCCCGGCCGAAACCATGATGAACGGATCGCCGAACAGCGCCTCGGCCTCGTCCGATTCGATCAGCACGGACTGGTCGGGCAGCAGGCGGATCACCTCGCGGTTGCCCAGCGCCCGCTTGGGCACTTCCAGCGGCCAGACATTGCGGGGTGCGTTGCCCTCGGTTGTCCACAAGGAACTGACGTGAACGGCCTTCAACGGACGCATCCCGCTGTCGAAGGTCACGACGCGATCCCCGGTGCGCAGATCCTCGACCGGCTGCCACCCCATTTCGGTGGCCACCAGCGTGCCGGCGATCAGCCCGTCGGCGATCGACCCGAAGTCGTTGCGCCCCAGCGTGCCCGCCGTTGTTTCGCTTGCATGAACCGGCCACAGATCGCTGCGATCGGAAAAGGAATACGGGACAGACAGTCGCCGATTGTTCGTAACACCTACCCAACTATGCAACATGGTTCGTTCCTTCCGTGAACTCAGCCTTGCGTCTCGATGGGTTCATACAACTGCGAGCAGGTGGCGAAGACGCGGAAGGTTTGAGGAAAATTGAGGGTATTATTTCCCCTACCCCCCACAGCTTTGCCACAATGCGGCGGCGATTGATGCGAAAACCCGGAAAATCCCGCCATGCGCGCCATAATTGGGCCGGGCACGTCAACAATGCCGCGCAAAATGCGTGTCTGCGTTTCACCTTTGACAACGATAACTCCGTTTCGTCACCGTTTGCGAAACGCGATCATGGCCCCGGCCGCGATGATCAGCCCCATCCCCAGCGTTTGAGCACCCGAAATCGATTCGCCCCAAAGTAGAAAACTCCAAAGCGCCGAGATCGGCAGAATCACGTATTCGATGATCGACACCCGGCTCGCCTCGGCCAGTTGATACCCTTTGACGAGCAACCCGATGGCAATCAACGACCCCAACGCCTGAACAAAGGTCCAGCCCAGAAAGCCCGGCGTTGGCGTCACCCAGCCACGCAACAGGAACCCGTCCACGCCGGCGGGCGCAACAGGCGGCCACAGGGTCAGCACCAGAACCCCCACCGCACCCGCCAGACCCAGCGCCACGAAGAACCCCAGCGTCATCGCTTCGGCGCTCTCTTCGGCGCACCATTCCCGCGTGGCAATATTGCCCAGCGCGTAAAAGGCACCGGCAACCACCGAAACAAGACTCGCCCAGCCCAGCGGCGATTGCGCGCCCGGTTGCAGAACCATAAGCACGCCCGCAAAACCCAGCGCCACCGCCACCAGCCGCACCGGCCCGATCGGATGCCCGTAAACCAGCCGGGTGATCAGCAGTACGAAGATCGGCGCGGTGAACAACCCGGCTGCCGCCTGAGCGACCGTCAAAAACCCCAGACAGCCGAAATAGATCAGGATCCCCAGCCCGTGCACCGCCGATCGCGCAGCCAGCGCCCAGGGCCGGCGGGGCCGCAACCTGAGCCCCAGCGGGATCATCGCCAGCGCCACCAGCGCAAAGGCCATCAGGCTGCGGAGCAGATGGAACTGCCACAAGCCGCCCTCGGCGGCGATGACCCGCACGAAATTGTCGGTAAACCCGATCAGCGTCGCATAACCAAGGATCGCGGCGGCGGCGGCGGTGGTCCGGTTCTGAACGGTGCCCGTCATGCGAATGTCCCTTTTCGGCGGCCCCGTTCACCGCCACTATGGCGAAAACAGACCTGCGAACACTTGGCAAGAGGGAGGTTGCGATGGGATGGCTGGCCGATGAATCGGGATTGGAGAAATGCGCGGCGAATTACGTTCCGCTGACACCCTTGTCGCATCTCAAACGTGCCGCGGACATCTTCGCCACGCGCGAGGCTCTGGTCTATGGCCAGCGGCGCTGGACCTATGCCCAGTATCATGAGCGGGTGTCGCGTCTGGCATCTGGGCTGGCGCAACGCGGGGTGAAACCGGGCAATGTCGTGGCCACGTTGTTGCCTAACGTCCCCAGCCATGCCGAGGCGCATTTCGCAGTCCCCGCCTGTGGTGCGATCCTGAACGCGATCAACACGCGGCTCGATCTGGATACGGTGGTCTATATCTTCGAACATGGCGGCGCCAGGGTGGCGCTGGTCGACAGCAGCCTGATCGACCTGGCCGAGCGTGCCTGCCGGATCCTTGGCGGCGGGCCGTTGCTGATCGAGGTGCCCGACGACCAGGCCGGGGTGCCCGCCAGCGGTCGACATCCGCTCTATGAGGATGTTCTGGCCTCGGGCGATCCGGCATTCGACTGGATGTTTCCGCAAGACGAATGGGAGTCGCTGGCGCTGAACTATACCAGCGGCACGACCGGGCGGCCCAAGGGCGTCGTATATCACCACCGGGGCGCCTATCTGAGCACGATGGGCCAGCCGATAAGCTGGCGGATGACGCTGTTTCCGCGCTATCTGACCATCGTGCCGATGTTCCACTGCAACGCCTGGTGTCACCCCTGGATGATCCCGGCGCTGGGCGGCGCAGTGATCTGCCTGCGCGACATCACCGCGCGCGGCGTCTACCAGGCGATCGCCCATGAGGGCGCAACGCATTTCGGCGGCGCACCGATCGTCTTGCAGACGATCATCAACGCCCGCGACGAAGACCGCCTGCCCTTTGACCATATCGTCGAGGTGTTCACCGCCGGTGCCCCTCCGCCCGCCGCCACGCTTGCCGCCATCGAACCGCTGGGGTTCAATGTCACGCAGGTTTACGGGTTGACCGAAACCTATGGCCCGGCGACGGAATGCACCTGGCACGAAGGATTCGACGCGCTGGATCAGGACGCGCGCGCTGCGGTCAAGGCACGCACCGGGGTGCTCATGCCCTTCATGGAGCGCATCACCGTCACCGATGAGACAATGACCGAAATCCCCCGCGACACCGTTGCCCTGGGCGAGATCATGCATCGCGGCAATGGCGTGATGAAGGGCTATTTCCGCAATCCCGAGGCCACCGCGGCCGCGTTCAAGGGCGGGTTCTTTCATTCCGGAGACATCGCCTATGTCCATGAGGACGGCTATATCAAGCTGGCCGACCGGTCAAAGGACATCATCATTTCCGGCGGCGAGAACGTCAGTTCGGTCGAGGTCGAGGGCGCACTGATGCATCACCCCGCCGTGGCGCTGGCCGCCGTGGTCGCCAAACCCGACGAAACCTGGGGCGAGGTGCCTTGCGCCTTTGTCGAACTCAAGGACGGGCACACTGTCACCGCCGAAGAGCTGATCACCTTTTGCCGCAGCCGTCTGGCCGGGTTCAAGACGCCGAAAAAAGTGGTGTTCCATGAACTGCCCAAGACCTCGACCGGCAAGATCCAGAAGTTCGAACTGCGCACCCTGGCCAAGACCTTGTGAACGCGAACCACCCGGGCAAAGGCTGGCGGGGCGGGCCGTGTTGCGGTAGCATCGCGCAAAACACCGAGGCAGCAACCGGGCGGACACAACAGGCATGACGGCGCTGGACAAATACGCACGGCTCGAAGGGCCGGGCGTTTGGCGGGACGGCCCCGACGCGCAGCGACGCGATGTGGCGGTATCGCTGGGCGATGCCAGCCTCATGATCGCCGATGCCCGATCGGGCATGATGTTGAGCCATTGGTCGTTGCCCGCCGTTCAACGCCTGAACCGGGGCACCAAACCGGCGCTCTATTCGCCCGGACCCGAGAGCGACGGCGAGA
>JAGRMK010000301.1:0-2064 GCA_020441345.1 Paracoccaceae bacterium | reverse complement strand
CTTGGCACGGTTGCGATCCTGGCGACCGTGGCCGCCGTGCTGTGGCTGCCGCAGATCCTTGTGGACCGCACCGCTGCCGCAGTGCCACCCGCGATGCGCGCGCAGATCGGCCGCGACGCGCTGGACAGCCTGACGCTCTCGGCCACCGCTGAGCGCATCTGTGCCGACCCCGAGGGGCGGCAAGCCATGGCGACCCTGCGCGGCCGCGTGCTGGGCGATGGCTGGCGGGTCAGCGTGGTAGCCGGTGTGCCCGGGCTGGAAACCGCGCATCTGCCGGGGCGGCTGATGATCCTGGGGCAGGAGTTGGTCGAACGGCTGGACTCTGCCGAGGCCCTGGCGGGCTGGATGCTGGCCGAGGTTCTGGCCGCCGAAGCGCACGATCCCTTGCTGGACACGCTGCATTACGCGGGCATCCGCGCGACCTTTGCCCTGATGACCACCGGCGCGCTTCCCGAAGGGGCGCTGACCGGTTACGCACCGCGCCATTTCCGACAGCCCAGCCCCATGCCCAGCGCCGATGCGGTTGGCGCGCGGCTGGATGCGCTGGGGCAATCGCCAGCGGCCTATGCCATGTCCCTGCCGCCGCGTGCGCACGACCTTGCCGAAGCCCTGGCGGATCGCCCCAGCATCGGCAGTCGCGATGCGCCCCGCTTGCTCAGCGACGGCGAATGGCTGACCCTTCAGGAAATCTGCGCGAACTGATCCCGGTAGCGGGGCGCCCCGTCAAGCACCCAGATGCCGCTGAACGTGATCCAGATCCCGGCCCAGCGCCAGCTGCGCCGCGGCGGCATCGAAATCCCGCGGGCGCGCCGATTCCGCGAACCAATGCCCGCAGTCGGGATAGTCATGGGCACGATACCCGACCCCCGCCTTGCGGATCGCGCGTTCCATGGTCTTGCGCCCCGCTGCGCTGACCCAAGGATCGTGTCCGGCAAAATGGGCGATCACGCTGGCCCGGCACCGCGAAAAGTCGCCCCCGCGGGCGGCATAATACAACGCAGTCGCCGCCACGCGGTATTCCGGTCGCTGCGACAACCAGACAGCCCAATGTCCCCCCATGGAAAACCCGACAACCCCGATCTTGGCGGGTGACTTGGCGGCCATGTCGGTCAGCTTTGCGCAATCGGCCCCAAGCCGCTTGTATATCGGCACCGTGCGGGCGTGTGTTCGCAGCGCCCGTGCCTCGGTTTCGGTACTGGCGGTCTGACCGTCGAACAGATCGGCCAGACCAACCAGATACCCCGCCTCTGCCAAAGCCTGCCCATAGGCCCGAAATGATCCGGTCAGACCCCACCAGGAGTGGATCACCAGAACCGCGCCCAGGGGCGCCTGCTTTGAGCCGATCACCTCCATCTGCCCCCCCCGGCTACGCCCCGTAAGCATATCACGCCCCCGGACCGGGCGTCATCGCCGCTGACGGCCCCGGACGCGCGCAACGAAAAACCCCCCGGTCGCGAAACCGGGGGGCGGATCTGTTCGGCGGCGCGCCTCAGCGCACGAAAGCGTCGGTGTAGCCCATCGCGCGGGCACGGCCCAGCGCCGCGCTCAGCTCTGCCTGCGAGGTGAACGGGCCAGCCAGAACCACCTGCAACGGACGACCGCCGTTCGAGGTGCTACCCGTGGCCACGGGCATCCCCTGCGCTTGCAGACGGCTGATCGCGGCGCGGACGTTCGACCGCTCGCCATAGGTGCCGACCTGAACATATTGGCCGTTGCTCATCTGCCCGCCAGTCGCGGCGCGCGGCTGATGCGCGGTCACGCCGCCCGTCGTGCCCATGGTCGAAACCGTGGCGCGGGGGGCTGCGGTCGGTGCGGTCCGGGACTGATACGATGTGCCCTGCAAATAGGGTTCGGGCCAGCGCGGCGCATAGGTCGGGGGCAGCATGTAAACGTTGTTGTTCGGACCCGGATAAGGGTTCGCGCCGTCCCATGGTTCCCAGACACCGCCACGCGGCGATTGTTCGCGCAGAGCGTCGGCGGGATGCACCGCCTGCGGGCCGCAGCGCAGCGGCAGATCGGGGCGCGCGGGCGAAGGCACGGCATACATCTGGCTGTGCGGGCTGT
>JAGRMK010000300.1 GCA_020441345.1 Paracoccaceae bacterium | reverse complement strand
GCACTTCGGCGAAGATCAGCACCAGAAGGGTCATCACGAGCGTCGCCAGCGCGACGCCGGAATCGCCGAACAGCCGGGTGAACAGCGCCGTGGCCAGCGAGGCGGCAAGGATATTGACCAGGTTGTTGCCCAGCAGAACCGACCCGATCAGGCGTTCTCCATCTTCGGTCAGCGTCAGCGCCAGCTGCGCACCTTTCGATCCCTTGTCGGCCTGCGCGCGCAACTTGGCGCGCGACGAGGCCGTCAGCGCGGTCTCGCTGCCCGAGAAGAACCCGGACAAGACCAGAAGAGCGATGATCGCGGCGGCGGTCAACCATAAGGCGGTGTCGATGGTCGGCATTGCAGAATTCCTTGAAGACAGCGCAAAGATGGGGCGATCAGCGGGTCGACGCAAGGGCGGGAGCCACGGCGAAAGGCGCGCAGATGACACAAATAGCCGGAAACAAAAAGAAGACCCCGCTGCCGGACGGGCGCGGGGTCAGGAAAAAGGGACGGTTCGGTTCGGTATCGTCGGGCTCAGCCGCCCCAGCTGCGCACCGGGCCACAATCCATATGCGTGAAATTCGAACGCGAGTAGCGACCGACGCCGCCAGCGTTGCAGGCGGCCGCGGCGCGGGCGACCTGGCTGACAGAGCGGGTGCGCAGGCGCACATCGGCGGCCTGGCCGACCATGTGCCGAGAGTTGCGTGCAACACCGCTCGACCGGCGGCGCAACATGGCGTTGGTCTCGGGCGAACGGTAGCCCGAAAGCAGCATGTAGGGCTCGTCGGAGTCGAGCAGATTGTGCGCGGCGGCAAGAATATCGATGGTGCGGGTGTCTATGCGATGCGTGTGGTCGGTGCGCCAGTCACGGAAGAAATGGTTCACTTCGTCCAGGGCCTCGGGGATATATTCGCCTTCGATCCAGTAAATCGTGTCAAGTGTCTCGCCGGTGCGGCCAGAGTGCATCTTGAGGCGGCGAATGTCACCGGCGCCGCGCAGCAAGGAAAAGGCGTTCGACATGGTCGGTGCGGCAATCAGAGTGGTTGCGGCAAACACACCCAGCAAGCCGCGCCGAGTGATCCCGGAAGTATCCGAAGAGGTCATTTTTATCTGTCCCATCCCAAATCTTGTTCGTGCCATTCCGGCTTTTTCTTCATGGCCTCGTCCCCTTTCTGGGTTGCGCCCGTTTGGTCGGGCGTCGGAGGGGGCAAGCGAGTCACGAAGTTTTTTGTCTTCTGATGCGTTCATGCCACATCCGGCGCCGAAGCCCAAGTCTGGAGTCGGGCAATGGGATGGTGTGGGGTCAAAATAGGCGGGTTTTTGCTGAAAATCTCTTAACCGTAAGGATATTCATTAAAAACAATTAGTTAAGACTGGGCCTCAGGGCGTGTGCGGGGCGACCGAACGGGAGTCGGTGATTGCTTCGGGGCATTTCGCGCTTGGGATGTGCGCTGCTTGGGGCCGATGCGGGGAATCACCGGCACAGACCGAAGGTGTCCGGGACTCACCGGCGCGCAGGCCCGAGTCGCGCGATTGTGAATCGACGCAAGACCTGCAACACAGGCAAGATCATTGAACCAAGGCGCACGCGCGCGCGACCTATGCCAAACGCACAGGTATAACAGTTGATTGGAGGGCGGCATGATCAAGGCAGCGCAGACGGGTTTGACAATGCGTGCGGCGGTGGCAGCCGTGGCAATGGGCGTGGCGACGGCCGTTCCCGCAACCCTTGCCGTGGTGATGCCCGTCTCGGCGCAGGCGCAGGTTTTTCCGGCATTCCGGCAGGCCTTGGCCGAAGGCGTCGGCGAAAGCCGGGCGTTGTCGGCGTTCTACCGCGAGAACGGATATACCGAGGTCTGGACCGGGGCCGAACACGCCGCGCGGCGCACGGCGCTGGTGTCGGCGCTCAGCCGGGCGACAGAGCACGGCTTGCCCGCCGCGCGCTACGATCTTCCGGGGCTTCTGGCGGCGTTCAACGCGGTGCAGACCGAACGTGATCGCGGTTTTGTCGAGGCCCGTGCCTCGCTGACCTTTCTGCAATACGCCCGCGACGTGCACAGTGGGGTTCTGGAACCGTCCAGCGTTATCTCGGACATCGTGCGCGACCTGCCGCGCCCCGATCCGGCCGTGTTGATGCGCGATTTCGTGGCCTCGGAGCCGGTCAGTTTCATTCGCAACCTTGCCCCGAACGCGCCCGAATACGCGCGTCTCTACCACGCCAAGCGCGAGCTGGAAGAGGTGGTGGCGAACGGCGGCTGGGGGCCGCAGGTGCAGGCCGGCAGCCTGCGCCCCGGCGAGACCGGCGGCGCAGTGATCGCGCTGCGCAACCGGCTGATTGCCATGGGCTACATGCCGCGCGTGGCGACCGCGCGCTATGATGGCATGATGCAACGTGCCGTGCAGGAGTTTCAGGTTGCGCACGGGATCAACCCCGATGGCGTGGCGGGCAACGCGACGATCCGCGAGATCAATGTCGAACCTCAGGAAAGGTTGCACAACATCATTGTCGCGATGGAACGCGAACGCTGGCTGAACATTCCACGGGGCGACCGCCATGTCTGGGTCAACCTGACCGACTTTACCGCGCGGATCGTCGATTTCGACCAGGTGACCTTCGAGACGCGCTCGGTCGTGGGCTCGCGGTCCAACCAGACGCCCGAGTTCTCGGATGTCATGGACCATCTTGAGATCAACCCCGACTGGACCCTGCCGCGCTCGATCGTTGCGGAATACTGGGGGGCGCTGCTCGAAGGTGGCGCACGGCACCTGAACCTGGTCGATGGCCAGGGCAATGTCGTGCCGCGCGAATTCGTCGATATAGGCGCCTATTCACCGACAACGCTGCCGTTCGAGTTGCGCCAGCCGCCGGGGCCGGGCAACCCGCTGGGAGAGGTCAAGTTCCTGTTCCCCAACCCGCATGCGATCTATCTGCACGACACGCCCTCGCGGTCGCTGTTCGGCAACGCCGTGCGAGCCTATTCGCACGGCTGCATCCGCCTGCAGGATCCGCGCGAATTCGCTTATGCCCTGCTGGCGGCGCAAGAAGCGGATCCGGTGACCTATTACCACAGTATCCAGCGCACGGGCCGCGAGACAGAGGTCTATCTGGTGACGCCGATTCCGGTGCATCTGGTGTATCGCACGGCCTTTACCTCGGTCGACGGACGGATGAACTACCGCGACGATGTCTATGGTCGTGACGCGCGGCTTTACGACGCCCTGATCCGGGCCGGGGTGGAAGTGGGCGCCTGAGCAGGCTACACCGATCCGGCGCCGTCGCGCGCCCGGTCGGAGGAGTTGAGCATGGCCCATCGCGTCAGTGAGATCGCCGCAGCGCTTGGGGCGCGGTTCGAGGGGCAGGGGGATCTGCTGATACGCAGCGCGGCAGAGCCAGCCTCTGCCGCTGCCGATGAACTCGCGTTGGCCATGGACCCACGCTATGCCGAGGGCCTGGCGCAGGGTCGGGCGCGCGCAGCCGTTCTGTGGGACGGTGCCGATTGGCGGGCGCTGGGGCTTTCCGCCGCGATCTTTGCACCGCGGCCACGTCTGGCGATGGCCGGGATCACCCAAGCCTTTGATCCGGGGCCGGGCCTGGACAGCGGCATCCATTCGAGCGCGCTCATTGCGCCCACGGCGCAGATCGGCGCGGACGCGGCCATTGGCGCATTCTGCGTGATCGGCGACGGGGTGCGGATCGGACCGCGTGCGCGGGTCGCCAGCCATGTCACCATCGGCAAGGATGTGCAGATCGGTTCCGACGCGCTGATTCTGCCGGGTGTGCGGATCTGTGCGCGGGTTCGCATTGGCGACCGGTTCATCGCGCAGCCAAATGTCGTCGTGGGCGGCGACGGGTTTTCGTTCGTCACGCCGGAAAAATCGCGTGTCGAAGAGGCGCGCGAAACCCTGGGCAAGCCCGGCGAGACGGTCAACCAGGCCTGGCTGCGCATTCATTCCCTGGGGGCGGTGACGATTGGCGACGATGTCGAGATCGGCGCGAATTCGACCGTGGACCGGGGCACGGTGCGCGACACGCGCATCGGCCGAGGCACCAAACTGGATAACCTGGTGCAGGTCGGCCACAATGTCGTTGTTGGCGAGGACTGCCTGCTCTGCGCGCAATCGGGGGTCGCGGGGTCGACCCGGATCGGCGACCGTGTGGTGCTGGGCGGCAAGGTTGGCGTGGCGGACAACATCACCGTGGGCGACGATGTGGTGGCCGGTGGCGGTTCGACGATCCTGTCGAATGTGCCTGCCGGTCGGGTGGTCATGGGCTATCCCTCGGTGCGGATGGATCAGCATGTCGAGATATACAAGGCGCAGCGCCGTCTGCCGAAAATGCTGGCGCAGATTGCCGAGTTGCAGCAAACCGTCAAACTCTTGATGGACAAGGGCCACGACAGCGGGTCTTGATGAAGCATGACGCAAAGGATGGATCACCCGTGAGCGCGCAGGACGCCGTGTCGGCGCAAGTCGTCGCCATTCTGGCCGCACAGGCGTTGCGGACCTCTTCGGAGCTGACGCGCGACACCTCGCTCGACAGCCTGGGCATCGACAGCCTGGGAATGGCAGAAATCCTGTTCGCCATCGAGGAAACCTTTGACGTTTCCGTGCCTTTCAACGCCAATGTTCCCGACGCGGGGGGGCTGGATCTGCACAGCGTCGGGTCGGTGTGCGACGCGGTTCAGGCGCTGATTGACGCCCGGCAGGCATAGCGCGATGCGGCGCGTGGCGATCACCGGCGTGGGCAGCGTCAACGCGCTGGCGCTGAACGTGCCCGATACCCTTGCGGCGATGACCGAGGGGCGTATCGGGATCGGACCGCTGGACATCCCCGACCGCGACCGGCTGACAATCCGCATTGGCGCGCAGGTCCGCGACTGGCCGGCCGAGACCCTCTTTTCCCGGCAGGAACTGGTGCTGTTCGACCGGGCGACGCAATTCGCGATGACCGCCGGGGCAGAGGCCGTGGCGCAGGCCGGTCTATCGCTGTCCGAGGCCGGGTCTCTGCGCGCCGGCGTGGTGATGGGCACCGCGGGCGGCGGCTATACCACGATCGACGACAGCTATCGCGCGGTCTATCCGCAGGGCAAGAACCGGGTTCACCCGTTCACCATTCCTCGCCTGATGCACAACGCCCCTGCTGCGCATCTGGCCATGCGTCACGGGCTGCGCGGCCCCGCGTTCACAGTGTCCACAGCCTGCGCGAGTTCCAATCATGCGATGGGGCAAGCGTTTCAGATGATCCGCATGGGGTTGGCGGATGTGATGCTGACCGGCGGGTCCGAGGCGA
>JAGRMK010000299.1 GCA_020441345.1 Paracoccaceae bacterium | reverse complement strand
AACGCGCTGGCGCCGCTGGTGCGGGTGCTGGACGAGGCCCTGGGAATATCCGCCGGGTGGATGACCACGATCCATTGCTATACCGGTAGCCAGCCGACCGTAGACGCCCCACGCAGCGCCGACCCGGCGCGCAACCGCGCGGCGGCGCTGTCGATGGTGCCGACCACGACCTCGGCCGGGCTGTTGCTGGACCGGGTTCTGCCGGACCTCGCCGGACGGATCGAATGCGCGGCGGTGCGGGTGCCGACGGCCAGCGTCTCGGCCGTCGATCTCTGCGTCGTCCCCACCCGCCCGGCGACGGCGGACGCGGTCAACGCGCTGCTGGTCGCGGCGGGCGGAGTGATCGGCACGACGCGCAAGCCGCTGGTCTCATCGGATCTGCGCGCGCGGCCCGAAAGCATCGTCATGGCATTGCCGGAAACGCGGGTCACAGGCGGCGGCTTGTTGCGGGTGTTCGGCTGGTATGACAACGAATGGGGGTTTTCGTGCCGGATGCTGGACATGGCAGCCCTGATGCAGGAGGATCGTCCATGACCCATGCTCAAACCCTCGCGCAAACGCTTGCCCGGGCCATTGCGACCGGCCATCAGATCGCCCCGATTTCAGACAGCGACGCGGGTTTCGATCTGGCCGCAGGTTACGATGCGCAGGCCGCGCTGACCGCGTTGCGGTTGGATGCGGGGGCGCGCGTGATCGGCATCAAGGTCGGCTTCACCAACACGCAGATATGGGATCGCTACGGCATCCGCGCGCCGATCCACGCGCCGGTGTTCGACACCACGCTGGCCAGGGGCACGGTCTCTGTGGCGGGGCTAATGGAACCGCTGATCGAACCCGAGGTTGTGCTGCGGCTGCGTGCCACGCCGGCCCCGGACATGGACGACGCCGCGCTTCTGGCCTGTGTCGAGGCCGCGGCGCCTGGCTTCGAAATCGTGCATTCGGTCTTTCCCGACTGGCGATGCAAGGCTGCCGATTCCATCGCGGCGGGCGGGATGCACGCGGCGTTGGCTCTGGGCGAATGGGTGCCGGTGGACGCGGGCTGGACGCGGCCCCTGCGCGACTTTTCCGTGTCCCTGACCCGCGATGACATGGAACAGGACCAGGGCAGGGCCGAAAACCTGCTGGGCGAAGGACCGCTGGCCGTGCTGCGTCACCTGGTCGGATTGCGCACCTGCCCGCCGCTACGGCCCGGCAACCTGGTGAGCACAGGCACGATCACCCGCGCGCTGCCCGTCGCGGCAGGGCAAACCTGGCGCGCGGAATTCCGCGGCCTGCCCGTCGCGCCGGTCGCGCTGCGCCTGACCTGAAGGATCAGACGGGTTTCGAGACCATCCGGCCCAGCATCCGGCCTGACATGATATGCACGTGCAAATGCGGAACCTCCTGCACGCCGTCGTCGCCCGCGTTCGAGATGGCGCGGTATCCCGTCCCCCCCTCGCCCGGCTGAATGCCCAAATCACGGCAGACCGTGCCGATGGCGGCAACGAAATCGGCGCGCTCTGCATCAGAGGCTTCCAGAGCGAAATGGTCAAAGGTCACATAGGGGCCTTTGGGGATCACCAGCACATGCACCG
>JAGRMK010000298.1 GCA_020441345.1 Paracoccaceae bacterium | reverse complement strand
AATCCGTTATCGCCCACCATTCCCCATTCGCTCCGCCATTGGCATGCCCGCGCCCGCGCGCTACGGTGCCGCATTGGCCATTTCCCGGAGACGCATCATGGTGCAACTGTATGGCTCTTTGCGGTCCCGGGCGCTGCGGCCGTTATGGCTTTTACGTGAAATGCAGGCACCGCACACCTGGATTCCGGTGATCCAGGCCTATCGCATCGCCGACCCGTCCTCGGCGCTGGCGCCGCATAACACGGCCTCGGCCTCGTTTCTGGCGATCAACCCGATGGGGCAGGTGCCCGCGCTGGTCGATGGCGATCTGCTGTTGTCTGAATCGATGGCGATCACGCTGCATCTGGCGCGCAAGTTCGGTGGCCCACGGGCCCCCGCCGGTGCCGCCGAGGACGCATTGACCCTGCAATGGGCCTTCCTGGGCGTCTCGGCGGTGGAGAAGCCCGCCCTGGACATCCTGATGACCCATCACCAGGGCGATCCGGCCAGCCCGCAGGGGCAGGCCACCATCGCCGCGGCCCGCGCAGCGCTGCAGCGCCCCTTCGCCCGGATCGACGCGCATCTGCGCGCGCATGACTGGCTGCTGGGCGCGCGATTCACCGTGGCCGACATCCTGCTGGCGGAATGCGTGCGCTTTGCCATCGACGACGCGGCGCTGTTCAAAGCCTTTCCGGCGTTGACCCGCTGGCTGACAACAGCCCGCGCCCGCCCGGTGTTCACCGCCCTCTGGGATGAACGCAACGCCGAACCTTTGTCATTCCCCTGATGCCGGTTTCGGCCCGCGCAGCAAACCCCAGGACGTGCCCAAGGCATAGCCCAGCAGCATCGGCCCGCCGACCCCGGCCAGCAACCACTGCCAGGGGTCTTCCTCGAACCGGCTGTCGCCCAGCAGCATCATCACCGCCCACCAGCCGTTGAGCGCTACCAGCCCGTTGGTAAGCCAGAAGGCCCGCCGCCATTGCCCGCGGCGAACCCGGCGTTGCCCCAGCCAGACCGCGGCGCAAAACAGCACCAGCGCGCTGAGCGCCAGCATCGCCAGAACAAAGCCGATCAAGCCACCCAGCGACGTACTCATTTCATCCATGCCCCGACTCCTGTTGCGCGCATCAGTCTAGCGCGACGGACAGGCGGCGACAGCCCCAAACCTTGCGCCCGAAGGCTGCGGATGGTCTAGTGCCCCGCAGAAACCGACACCCCAAGAATCGAGCAGCCCCGATGTCCGACCTCCTTTCCGGCCAGCCCGAAACCTACGACGCCTCGTCCATCGAGGTGCTCGAAGGGCTCGAACCCGTTCGCAAACGCCCCGGGATGTATATCGGTGGCACCGATGAGCGCGCGCTGCATCATCTGGTTGCCGAAGTTCTCGACAACTCGATGGACGAGGCCGTCGCCGGTCACGCCAACCGGATCGAGGTTGAGTTGCACGCCGATTATTCGATCACCATCCGCGACAACGGGCGTGGTATCCCGGTCGATCCGCATCCCAAGTTTCCGGGCAAATCCGCGCTCGAGGTGATCTTGTGCACGCTGCACGCGGGTGGCAAGTTCAGCGGCAAGGCCTATCAGACCTCGGGCGGGTTGCACGGGGTCGGCGCCTCGGTGGTGAACGCGCTCAGCGACCACATGCGGGTCGAGGTCGCGCGCAATCGCGAATTGTTCATGCAAGAGTTCTCGCGCGGGATTCCGCAGGGCCCGGTGGCCAAGGTCGGCCCGGCCCCCAACCGGCGCGGAACCTCGGTCACGTTTCACGCCGACGAGCAGATATTTGGCTCGCTGCGGTTCCGCCCGGCTCGCTTGCTGAAAATGGTGCGCTCAAAGGCTTATCTGTTCTCGGGCGTCGAGATCCGCTGGAAATCGGCGATCGAGGACGGCGACACCCCGACCGAGGCCGTGTTCCACTTTCCCGGCGGTCTGGCCGATTATCTGAACGAACAGCTCGGCGCGGACGTAACCTATGCCGACAAACCCTTCGCCGGCAAGGTCGAGTTCCAGGAGAAATTCGGCGTTCCCGGTTCGGTCGAGTGGGCGATCAACTGGACACCGATGCGCGACGGGTTCGTGCAGAGCTACTGCAACACCGTCCCCACCCCTGAGGGCGGCACACATGAGGCCGGGTTCTGGGCTGCCGTTCTCAAGGGGATCCGCGCCTATGGCGAGCTGGCCAGCAACCGCAAGGCCGCGCAGATCACCCGCGAGGACATGATGACGGGCGGCTGCGCGTTGGTCTCGTGCTTCATCCGCGAACCCGAATTCGTCGGCCAGACCAAGGACCGGCTGGCCACCACCGAGGCCGCGCGTCTGGTCGAGGGGGCGGTGCGGGACCATTTCGACAACTGGTTGGCGGCAGATCCGAAATCGGCGGGTGCGATCCTTGATTTTCTGGTTCTGCGCGCCGAGGAACGCCTGCGGCGGCGCCAGGAAAAGGAAACCCAGCGCAAGACCGCGACCAAGAAGCTGCGCCTTCCGGGCAAGCTGGTCGATTGTTCGGCCA
>JAGRMK010000019.1:6803-10614 GCA_020441345.1 Paracoccaceae bacterium | reverse complement strand
TGCGCCAGGGGCGGATCGGATTGTGAGTCATGCGGATACCAGAGGCCAAGGGCAGGATTGCCCCAGACATAAGCCGGGGCGCGGGCAGGGGCAATGCATCTGGGGCATAGTCAAAGGCCCGCGCGTGCGACGCGGGCCTGCCGGGTTACTGATCGCGCAACCGTGCGACGTGCACGGCAAGGTCCTGGTCGCGGCTCAGATCGGCGACCTGATAAGTGCTGCGCAGCGCATCGACATCCAGCGCCACATTGCGCACCACCGCCGCGGTGGGCGCGGCAGGGCCATAGGCCTGACCGTTGATCAGGAAATAGACCGAGCTGGAATTGCCGGCGTGCAGGGTCGGCGGCTCTTCGGTAGGCGGAATCGTATAGCGTTCGCCGGCGTCGAGGATGCGTTCGAATACCACGGTGCCATCCGCCGCACGGACCCGCAACCAGGACGGGCGCACGGCCAGCAATTCGACGGTATCAGGCCCCTGTGCCAGCACCTGCGGCGCGACCTCGTCGCCCGCGAGGGCCTGCGCCACCGCGTCATCGGTCGAGATCCGGGCCGACAGGCTGGGTTCCGGGGCCTCGGGGATGATCGCCGCGATCGGCCCGTCACGGGGCACCAGAACCGGCATGTCCAGCGCCTGCGGGCGCGCGATGCGCACGATACCCTCAGCGCCGCCCGACGTGCCGGTTTGCGCACCAGAGGCAATTGCCGCACCGGTTCCGGGTGCCGAAGTCAGCGGATCGGTATCAATGGCGGCCAAAGAGCCGGTCGTGCCGGGTTGCAGCGGGTTGAAATCGCTGACCACGTTCGGGACGATATCGGCGGGTGCGACCTGCACGCGCTGCACTTCCTTGAGCACGGTATAGCCCGCATAGCCAAGGCCCAGGATCAGCGCGATCAGCACCGTCACCGAGCCAAGCGCGCCGGGTTCGATACGATGCCAGAAAGGTTCGGGATCGGGCAACAGACCGACGCCACGCAATGCGCCGCCGCGCGGATCATGCGGCGCCACGGGTTTCGCGACACGTGTCGTCGCGGCCGAGCCGGACATGCCATGCGCCACCTGGAAATCATGTTCAAGGCAGAAACGCTCATAGACCCATTCGGGGTCCATGCCGAGATAGCGGGCGTAAGAGCGGACAAAGCCGGCAACAAAGCTGGGGGTTTCGAAGGCGTCCAGATCGCCGTTCTCGATCGCAGCGATATAGGCTGCACGAATGTGCAGTTCACGTTGCACGTCCAGCAAGGACTTGCCCAGTGTCGCCCGTTCCCCGCGCAAGACATCCCCGAGCCGCAATTCGAAATCGTCGAACCCGCGTTGCCCTTCGTCAGTCTGTGCCGGAGGCTGTTCCTTCCGCCAGATCATTCGTTCTGTCCCTGCTTGTTACCGCTCGAATCGGATCGATTGACGGGGGAACCTGATTGCGGCGGGATATCCGCAACCGAGTCGCACCACAACGATCTCTTGATGTGGTTTTAGCAGATCCTAAAAAACAATTGAAGTGCAAGGCGTTGTCAGGCCGACAACTCGGCACGATTCAGCGCACAATGGGCCCACAGGCTATCCATCGCGCGCACCACGCGGTCAATTTCCTTGGGATCATGGACCGGTGAGGGCGTGAACCGCAGCCGCTCAGTGCCGCGCGGCACGGTCGGGAAGTTGATTGGCTGCACATAGATGCCGAAATCTTCCAGCAGCATGTCCGACAGCATCTTGCAATGCACCGGGTCGCCGACATGCACCGGCACGATATGGCTGCCATGGTCGATGATCGGCATCCCCAGCGCCATCAGCCGGGTTTTCAGGATCCGCGCGTGCAGTTGCTGCGCATCACGCAGCTTCTGGCCCTCGGCGGTCTTGAGAAAGGCGATGGACGCCGCACAGCCGGCCGCGATGGCCGGAGCGAGCGAGGTCGTGAAGATGAAGCCCGGCGCGTAAGACCTTACGGCGTCGACCATTTTTGCACTGGCAGCGATATAGCCGCCCATCACGCCATAGGCCTTGGCCATGGTGCCGTTGATAATGTCGATGCGGTGCATCAAGCCGTCGCGCTCGGCCACGCCGGCGCCACGCGGGCCATACATGCCCACGGCGTGCACTTCGTCGATATAGGTCAGCGCGTTGAATTCGTCCGCCAGATCGCAAAGCGCCTCGATCGGGCCAAAATCGCCGTCCATCGAATAGATCGATTCAAAGGCGATCAGCTTGGGCGCGGCCGGGTCGTCGGCTTCCAGCAGCGCGCGCAGATGCGCCACGTCATTGTGCCGGAAGATGCGCTTTTGCCCGCCATTGCGGCGCACGCCTTCGATCATCGAGGCATGGTTGAGCGCGTCCGAATAGATGATCAGACCGGGGAACAGCTTGGGCAAGGTGCTCAGCGTCGCGTCATTGGCGATATAGGCCGAAGTAAAGAGCAGCGCCGCTTCCTTGTGGTGCAGATCCGCGATCTCGGCCTCAAGGCGTTTGTGATAGACGGTCGTGCCGGAAATGTTGCGGGTGCCGCCCGATCCGGCACCGGTCGCGTCCAGAGCCTCGTGCATGGCGGCCAGAACCGCCGGGTGCTGGCCCATGCCCAGGTAATCGTTTCCACACCAGACGGTGATGTCCTTTTGCGTGCCATCGGGGCGGCGCCAGACGGCATGCGGAAAGTGACCCTTGCGGCGCTCGATGTCGATGAACGTCCGGTAACGGCCTTCTTCGTGGAGGCGATTGAGGGCGGCGTCAAGGGCGGCATCGTAGGTCAATAGGTCTCTCCCTGGCATCTCGCTGGGCGTGCGTTTTCTGGCGCCCTCTAAAGCTGGGCAATCTATGCATGTTTGAATGCTATAGAAACATGACCTGGATCAATTCAAAAAAGTGTCGCACCCGGTCGCAGAGGTCGTTTTTTTGCTCAATCGGCAATCACAACGGCACAATCGGAAACGTCCGTGTCCCCCCGGCACGCCGAAACCGCGTCATCCTGCGCCGTGTCGCCGCGCCCGATTCCCCATTGTCCGGTGCTGACCGAGACCGCGAAGGCACGGGTTCCGCGCGCACGGCGATAGTCGTCGTTAAAGGCTGTTGTCGCGTCGGCGCTCAGTTGCAGGTCGCGTTCTTCCCATCCCTGGGGGCGCACCTCGAGGGCGATCACGCAGGCCGCGCCGCCGCTGCGACGCCCATTGCAACCCGAGAGCGCGGCCTCGCGCGCGGCCTCGATCGAGTGGTAATTCGCGGACATCACGGTCGGCTCGGCCATGATCCCGTCTGCCGGGGCAAAGGCCACGGCGGCATAGTATTTCTGGCTTTGCGCCACGAGAGTCAGAACCTCGATCTCCTGATCGCTCAGACCCGAGGTGTTGTAACGAACCACCTCGACCCGGTCGTCGCGGAACAGAGCGGCGCGCGCGGTGGCGGTATCGACCGGGTCCGCCAGCGCGGAAAAGGGAGTCAGGACCAGCGCCGAAACGAGGCCCAGAACCGGGCGCGCTGCGGCGGTTGAACGAACAATCATGGGATCACTCCAGAACGCGGCTATCGGCGCCTGTTTACAGCCTTTGATCCCCGATTGCAGCCCCCTGTGTCGCTCTGTTTCCGCACAAGTTCGCCAGCTCCGGGGGGGCGGCGCCCGGACAACGGCGGCCCTCTGGACTTCGGTCACGCACGCAGACTAGGCTGATGCCAAACTCACACAGGAAGTGTCATGACAACCACCCAGCCCAACCCCGTTCTCGACCCCGTTCTCGATCACGTGGATGCGCATCTGGAACAGGCGCTCGAGCGGTTGCTCGACCTGTTGCGCGTTCCGTCGATCTCGACCGATCCGGCGTTCAAGGCCGA
>JAGRMK010000019.1:6455-6757 GCA_020441345.1 Paracoccaceae bacterium | reverse complement strand
AAACACCCGACCACCGGGCACCCGATGGTCGCCGCGCATGATGCGACGGGGAATGGTCTGCATGTGCTGTTCTATGGCCACTATGACGTGCAACCCGTTGACCCTCTGTCGCTTTGGAATCGAGACCCGTTTGATCCGGCGGTCGAGCAGACACCCCATGGCCGGGTGATCCGGGGTCGGGGTGCGGCCGATGACAAGGGCCAGCTGTTGACCTTTGTCGAGGCTTGCCGCGCCTGGAAGGCGGTGCATGGCAGCCTGCCGATCAAGGTGTCGATGTTCTTCGAAGGCGAAGAGGAATCGGG
>JAGRMK010000019.1:6131-6394 GCA_020441345.1 Paracoccaceae bacterium | reverse complement strand
GGCATGTTCGACCCCCAGACGCCGGCGATCACCACCGGGTTGCGCGGCATCGCCAAGCTCGATCTGGTCGTCACCGGCCCCGACAAGGATCTGCATTCGGGGATGTTCGGCGGGGCGGCGATGAATCCGGCGCGGGTGTTGTCGCGGATCCTCGCCGATCTGCACGACGAGACCGGGCGCATCACGCTGGAGGGGTTCTATGACGGGGTGCCAGAGCTCAGCAACGCGCAACGCGACCAATGGGAGAGTCTCGGCTTCGATGT
>JAGRMK010000019.1:5644-6048 GCA_020441345.1 Paracoccaceae bacterium | reverse complement strand
ACCTGCGAGATCAATGGCATGACCTCGGGCTACACCGGCGCCGGGTTCAAGACGGTTCTGCCGTCGCAGGCCAGCGCCAAGATCAGCTTCCGGCTGGTTGGCACGCAAGACCCCCAAGCGATCTTGCGCGCCTTCGAAGCCCATGTGCAGGCCCGAATGCCCGCCGATTGCAAATACGAGATCCTGGGGGCCAATGGCTCGCCCGCGACGATGATGGGCTTTGAAAACCCGGTTTTCGAGGCCGCGCGCGGGGCCTTGTCGGATGAATGGCCCCGCCCGGCGGCTTTCATCGGCTGCGGCGGCTCGATCCCGATTGCCCATTTCTTTCAGTCGGAAATGGGCATGGATTCGATCCTGATCGGCTTTGGCCGCGACGACGACCAGATTCATTCCCCGAACGAGAA
>JAGRMK010000019.1:3066-5526 GCA_020441345.1 Paracoccaceae bacterium | reverse complement strand
GGACCGGACCGGGCAGGGTGGTGCAGAAGGGGCCACGCGGCGTGACGATGCGCCGCGTCGGCACCGGAACCCCGCCGAACGACCGGTGGGCGCTGATCCGTTGGCTTGCCTTGGCCCATCCACCGATCACCTCGGCGGTGTAGCTGTTGCGCAGCAAAAGGCCGGTTTCCGCGTCGAAATCGAAGGTCTGTATCGGTGAGTGCACCGGCAAGTCCGGGGGAAACGTGGCGTGAAGCCGTGTCGGGCTTGTTTGTGACCAGAGAACATCTTTGCGCAGCAACAGTGCGGGCAAGGTGAGATAGCCCCAGAACGCGTAATTCGCGAAATAGGCCATGTCCAGATCATCCCATCGCCACAGCTTGCCGCCCCGCGTGAGGGCAGCGCGCGCATCGGACCGATGTGCCTGAACGCGCCCATCGCGCGTTTCGATCCGCGTGTCGGCCCCATCCAGAACGCCGCAAAGCTCCGGATCGCCACCGATGGGGGTCAACCGGCAGAGCGGGTGATGAACCGCTCCCGACAGGCGCGCCTGCACGAACGGGGGGCGCTTTTTCATCGTGAACGCCAGACCGCGTGCACTGACAATCGCATCGAATTGCTCGGCGTCGCGCCACCGCGCAGCGCCGCCATGGGCCGCGATGACCCGGTCTTGAAGCGACCCTGTCATGCGCCGCGACGGTGCATCAGGGCGTGCAGAACCCAGACCGCGACAGCCGCTTCAACCAGACTCAGCGGCACGGCGATCGGCAAGAGCCCCCAGGGCAGAACGCCCAGGTTACCGATGGTGATCCACATCGGGATGAACACCGCGAACCAGCCCAGCAGCGCGGCTTGAGCCGGTGAAAACCGGGAGATCAGGATGCGCAAGATGATCGCCACCACCAGCGACCACAGCCCCCAGGCCGCATTGTTCAGCGGCGCATCGGGAAATGGCAGGTCCATAGCCGCATAGTGATCGATCCAGTAGGCCTTGAACAAAGCCTCGTTGCGCAAGAACTCGGATAGCGAGATCCAGAATGCTGCGGCTGCGACGGGCAGGACAGAGCGGATCAACAGGGGCATGGCGGGTTCCTCAGCTTTGGGACGCGCACAGCGTCAACAGGGACAGGACGCCGATTACCAAAGTGACCAGCGGCGTGACGACATAGAGCAGGCTGCGGGCGCAGAAGCGTTCGGTGCCGATCCCCAGATAATAGACGACCCAATAGAAAACGCGGGTGATCAAGACCGCAACGGTCAGCCAGACGAGGGTCGGCGTCGCAACGCCGATCAACACAGCGGCGAGGGTCACGGCAAAGAAAGCCGGCAGGTTCTCGACCCCGTTCTGGTGGGTGCGCACCGCGCGAAACGCAAAGCTGCGCATGTCTCCCGCGACCGGTTGCCCGGCGGGTTGGCCCGAGACGGCGTTCTTGATCACCCCGCCGATCATTCCCTGAGCGGCGCTGATTGCGCCAAGCGCGGCCAATCCGCCAAGTGTGACGGAATAGGAAAGAAAGGCGTCGTGCATCTCGGATCATCCACTTAACATGCTTGTTAATTGCAAGTGATATCTTGTCAAATACGCTTGCGAAACGCAAGTATGAATTTTATCCGCAGGCAGGCCAATGTCCGATTCCAACGACGCATTCATTCCCGGTTGTCCGGTTCGGTTCGCCGCCGGCATCTTCGGCGACCGCTGGACGATGATCCTGCTGCGCGACCTGCTGTTTCGCGGTCGCAATCGCTATGGGCAGTTGCTGGAGAATGGCGAGGGTATCTCGACCAATATCCTGGCGGACCGGCTGGCCAAGCTCGAGGCGCAGGGCCTTGTCACCCGCGATCCGGATCCCGACAATGGCACCCGCGTGCTCTATACGCCGACCCACAAGGCGATCGGGCTGATCCCGGTGTTCCTGGCGATCATGGAGTGGGGGCTGGAAACGGATCCCGACTGTGGACTGACCCCAGAGGGGCTGGCGGAGCTGCGGCAACGCGAGGCTGCGTTGTCGCGCAGCCTGGCGCGGCGCGCGCGGACCTGATCCCGCCCCCTTGACCCGGTGGATCGCCGCGGGCACGGTCCGCCACATGTCAGAATCCCGCCCGATGAATCGCATCCGCCAGTCGCCGACCGATCCCGCTTTCGTGCAGAACCCCTATCCGTTCTATCGGCGTGCCCGCGCGCTGGGGCCGGTGGTGTTCTGGGAAGATTACGGGTTGCCCTGCGTGTTCGGGTTCGCCGCCGCCAACGCGATCTTGCGCGACCGGCGGTTTGGGCGCGAAATCCCCGAGGATCAGCGCAAACCCGTCCCCCCGCATACCGCGCCCTTTTATGCCATCGAGGCAGATTCGTTGCTGGATCTGGAACCGCCGCGCCACACGCGGTTGCGCGGGCTGGTGTTGCGCGGATTCACCGCGCAGCGGATCGAGGGGCTGCGACCGCAGATCGAGGCGCTGGCGCATCGTCTGATCGACGTCTTCCCC
>JAGRMK010000019.1:0-3054 GCA_020441345.1 Paracoccaceae bacterium | reverse complement strand
AAGGCGAGTTCGATCTGTTGCGCGCCTATTCCCAAGTCATCCCGGTGCTCACCATTGCGCGGCTGCTGGGCCTGCCCGAGGACCGAAAGGACGATCTGGCGCGCTGGTCGCAGGCCATGGTGGCGATGTATCACGCCGGGCGCAGCCGCGCCATCGAAGTCGCGGCCGCTGAAGCGAGCACCGCGTTCTCGGGGTTCTTGCGCGCGTATGTCGACGAACGGCGCGCGCATCCCGCCGACGACCTGATCACCGGGCTGATCGAGGTCGAGGAAGCGGGCGACAGGCTGTCCACGGATGAACTGATCGCAACCTGCATCCTGCTGCTGAACGCCGGGAACCTGGCTGCGGTGCACGCCATTGGCAACGGGGTCAAGACGCTGCTGACCCATGGTGGGCCGCGCGACTGGTTGTCACCGCAAAAGCGCGACGGCACCATCGAGGAACTGCTGCGTTTCGACCCGCCGCTGCACATGTTCACCCGCCGGGCCTATGAGCGGATCGAGGTTATGGGTCATGTGTTCGAGCCGGGCGACGAGGTCGGCGTCTTGCTGGCCGCAGCCTCGCGCGATCCGGGCCCCTGGGAAGACCCCGACCTGTTCAACCCCGCGCGCCCGCACAAACCGCATCTGGCATTCAGCCTGGGATTGCATTTTTGCGTCGGTGCCCCGCTTGCGCGGATGGAAATGCAGATCGCGTTGCCGATCCTGTTCGACCGTGTGCCGGGCCTGAGGCTGGTGGAACCCGCGCACTATGCCGACACCTATCATTTTCACGGGCTCGACGCCTTGATGGTCACGCGCTAGACGCCGGTCCCGCACGCCAGGCAGCCCAGTCTTCGGGCGTATCCAGATCGGTCGTCGCGTGGCGCCCGGGCAGGGCGATCAGCCGGGGCGGGTGCGCGCGCACCAGGCTGCGCGCGCCCTCATCGCCATGCAACCCGGCGAAGCGGGGCAAGAGCGCGGCGGGAAACACCACCGGATGCCCGGCGCAGCCGTCGACATCGACGCCGCGCAACACCCCTCCGTCGAACGCGGCCGCCATCCGCGAGAAATCCGCCGTCGTCAGCTCGGGCATGTCGGCTGGGCAGATCATCAGTGGATGACCCGCGGCCCAGAGCGCTGCGGTGCGCAGGCTGGCGCTCATTCCCTCGGCGGCGTCCGGGACGGGCAGGGCGGTCACCGCCAGCCCCTCCAGCGCCGCCGCGCGTCCGGGTGACGTGGCGGGCAGGGTGACCGCCACCGGTCCGATACCCGCCGCCAGAACCGCAAGGGCCTGCCGGCGCAACACCGGCAGGCCCTCTATCTCTTCCAGCAGCTTGTCGCGCCCGCCCATCCGGCGCGACGCGCCTGCCGCCAGCAGCACGCAGTGCATCTTTACCGCTCCGGGATCAACCCGCGCGGCGCGAAGCGCAGCATGAACAACAGGGCGGCGCCCATCATGATCAACCGGGTATGGGCCGATTGATCGATCAGATGCAGGCGCAGCGCGTTGTCTTCTGCCATTCCGGCCGTCAACAGCTCCATCGCGCCACGGCCCAGCGGTTCGGCCTGGACCCACAGGAACCAGATCACAAAGCCGCCCAGAACCGATCCCCAGTTGTTGCCGGACCCGCCAACGATCACCATCACCCACATCAGGAAGGTAAAGCGCAGCGGTTCATAGGACCCGGGCGTCAACTGGCCGTCCAGCGTGACCATCATCGCGCCGGCCAGACCGCAAACTCCCGAGCCCAGCACGAAGATCATCAGGTGACGCGCCTTCACGTCCTTGCCCATCGCCCGCGCGGCGACCTCGTTGTCGCGGATCGCTCGCATCATACGCCCCCAGGGCGATTTCAACGCCAGTTCCGACAGTACGATCAGGATCACCAGCACGACAGAGAACAGGATCGCATAACCGAGTTTCTCGATGATCGAGGCCATCTCGACGATATCGATCCCCGCGCTGTCCGACAGCGACTGCACCCAGGGGTAGGCTTGCAGATCCACCGGGCGCGGCACCGCGCGCGGCAGGCCCGCGACGTTGTTCACGCCGCGCGACAGCCACCCCTCGAATTTCATCACAGCGATGACGATCTCCGAGATCCCCAACGTGGCGATGGCCAGATAGTCAGACCGCAGCCCCAGGCTGATCTTGCCGATCACCCAGGCCAGCCCGCCCGCGAACAGCGCCCCAACCGGCCAGGCCAGCAACACCGGCAAGCCGGCGCCGCCCAGAAAACCCTCGGTGGCCGGGTTGGTGCTGGAAATCGCGTCGCGAGCCGGGGCGAACACGGCCCGCGTCAGGGCATACCCGATGACCAGTGTGGCGATCATCGACAGAACCCGGGCTCGGCCCTTTGGCAGACGTTTCCAGATCGCGATGGCAATCAGGATCGTCGCCGCGCCCAGGGCCAGACCCAGCAAGGCGCCCAAGCCGCCCGCGCTCCAGGCGGCGGGCACCGGATCGACAGAAACCAGCACCACGGCCAATCCGCCGATGGCGGTAAACCCCATGATGCCGACGTTGAACAGCCCGGCATAGCCCCACTGGATATTGACCCCCAGCGCCATCACCGACGACAACAGGCAGAGATTGACCAGCGCGAAGGCAACCGACCAGCTTTGCACGAAGCCGACCCCGACCAGCAGGATGAAGACGATGCCGAACAGAGAAATATTGCGATAATTCATAGCGATTGCCCCCTGAAGATACCGGTCGGGCGGAACAGCAGCACCAGCACCAGCAGCGCGAACGAGACGGCGAATTTGTACTCGGTCGACAGCAATTGCACCAGCGTATCGGGTGCCAGGTTTTCCGGCATCAGGTAGCCCAGCACCTTCTTGAAGGCGTAGGTGACGGACACTTCAGAAAACGCGATCACGAAGCCACCGGCAATCGCACCCAATGGATTGCCGAGGCCGCCGACGATGGCCGCCGCGAACATCGGCAGCAGAAGCTGGAAATAAGTGAACGGCTTGAAGCTTTTGTCCAACCCGTACAGCGTGCCCGCCACAGTCACCAGAATGGCCACGATCAGCCAGGTCACCGTCACCACCCGCTCGGGGTTGATGC